>JBKCXA010000113.1:0-6703 GCA_046316935.1 Prosthecobacter sp. | reverse complement strand
CGTCTTCCTCCTGCTTCTTCTTTTTCTTCTCCACCGCAGGATCGCGCGAGTCGAGCTGCATCCACTTCACCTCGTCGATCGACACATCGACATGATCCACGCTGTAAAACCAACTGCGCCAGAACCAGTCGAGGTCCACGCCGCTGGCGTCCTCCATGCTGCGGAAGAAATCGGCGGGCGTCGGCCGCTTGAACATCCAGCGGCGCGAGTAGGTCTTGAAGGCGTGGTCAAAGAGCTCGCGACCGAGAATATGCTCGCGCAGGATGTTCAGCGCCGCGGTCGGCTGGCCGTAGGCGTTCGGGCCGAGGTCGGCGATGCTTTCGCTGTTTGTCATCACCGGCACGCGATCCGTGCTGCGCAGGTAGCTGACCATGCCGCGTTCATCTCGGCGATGCTTCCAATCGTTCTCCCATTCTTCTTCCGCCAGATATTCGACGAAGCTGTTCAGGCCCTCGTCCATCCACGTCCACTGCCGCTCGTCGCTGTTCACGATCATCGGGAACCAATTGTGGCCGACTTCATGAATGACGACGCCGATGAGCGCATACTTCGTGCGCTCCGGATAAGTGCCGTCTTTCTCTGGACGCGGACCGTTGAAGCAAATCATCGGGTATTCCATGCCGCCGACGTGTTTGTTGTTCACCGACCACGCCACGGGATACGGGTAATCAAAGGTGAACTTTGAGTACACCTCGATCGTGTGCGCGATGGCATGCGTTGAGTACTTGTCCCAAAGCGGCATCGCCACCGTCGGGTAGAGCGACATGGCCATGACGGGCTTGCCATCTACCTTCGTGCCTTCCACCGCCATCGCGTCCCACACGAATTTCCGCGAGCTGGCGAAGGCGAAGTCACGCACCTTGGCCGCTTTGAACGCCCAGGTCTTCTTGCCCTTCGGTTTGCCCTTCTCCGCAGCCGTCGCTTCGTCGGCGGTGATGATGAAAACGGGCTTCCGCGTCTCTTTTTCGGCCTTCGTCAGTCGCTCGCGTTGCGTGGCGGTCAAAACGGCCTCCGCATTCTGCAAAACGCCCGTCGCTGCCACGACGTGATCG
Organism: Prosthecobacter sp.; assembly: GCA_046316935.1. Classification (GTDB taxonomy): domain Bacteria; phylum Verrucomicrobiota; class Verrucomicrobiia; order Verrucomicrobiales; family Verrucomicrobiaceae; genus Prosthecobacter. Next base: position 5,651 of record JBKCXA010000113.1, on the reverse strand, counting down.
TCTGGCACGGTCAGGCGCACGTCGTAATCGCCGAACTCCAGCGTGAACTCGCCGGTGCCGAGGAACTGCTTGTGCATCCAGCCCGCGTAGTCGGTGTAGGCCGCCATGCGCGGGAACCACTGCGCGATGGTGTAGATGCAGTTCTTGTCCTCCTCGAAGTATTCGTAGCCTGTGCGTGCACCGATGCGGCTGCCGTCGTTGATCGGAAAGCTCCACGCGATCTTGAAAACGAACTCGCCGCCCGGTTTCAGCGGCTGCGGCAGGTCGATGCGCATCATCGTCTTCACAATCGCATGATGCAGCTCCTTGCCCGCCGCATCGGTCAGCGAGCTGATCTTCAAAGCGCCGTCATACTCCTCATACGCCAGCAGCCGGTCCACTGCCGCGTAGCTCACCTTCGCCGGATCAATGCCGCGTTTGGTGTTCGGCACCGCCCGCATGTCCGCATCGTGTGCGAAGTAGTTTTGATCCAACTGCACCCACAGATAATCCAGCGTGTCCGGCGACTCGTTGTGGTAAGTCACCGTCGCCTTCGCTGAAAGGCTGCGCTTCACATCATCCAGCTCCGCGTCGATCACATAATCCGCCGTGTTCTGCCAGTAACCCGTCCCCGCCGCCCCCGAGGCGATGCGCTGCCCGTTCGGCGTCGGCAGCATCTGCTCAAGCTGCTGAAACTTGCCCACCGGCGCACCGGATTGAGCCGCAGCCGAGCAAAAGGCGAGAAGGGGGAGCAAAAGTCGCTTCATCATAAGTCCGCGACTCTCTCAAACGACGGCGGAAATGGCAAGCTGTGGATTGTCACGCGAAGGCAGCTTCTTATCCGACACGAGCAGCCAAAAAACGCTACTTCACCGGCACGACCTTCGACTGCACATGCTGGAGAGCCTCGTTGATGTTTTTGCCGACGAGGCCGGCGAAGCTGACGCTCTGGACATCGGCAGGGATGTCGAAGCCCACTTCCTTCACGCCTTCGCCGCGGACCAGGATTTCGATGCGTTGGATACGGGTGCCTTTGCCGTTCTTCAGCGTCACCTGCACCGGCTTCTCGCCGAGCTCGGCTGGGAAGGTGTGATTGAGCTTCACGACGGCCTTCTGGCCTGCGGCGACGGTTTCGGGGATGTCGAGCTCGATGAGTGGTTTGGGGTTGGCGGGCTTCTTGAGGGCGTTGTTAGCGGTTTGACGTTCCTTCCGGGTCATCTGTTTGCCTTCGAGGCCCTTCATGAACTGTTCGCGGAAGGCCGCGTCATCACGTCGGCGGAAGACTTCGAGCAGCGGATCGTTCGTGCGCACCATCCAGTTTTCGAGTGCCTTCTGCAGCGTGGCCACTTGAGCGGCATGCTCGGTTTTGTTGATCAGATTGGTCAGCGCATCGGGATCATAGCGGACCTCGTAGGCTTCAGCGGGCACGCGGTGATCGAAGAGGTCGATGCGGGCGGCGATCTGTTCGTTGTTTTTCGCCAGCACGCGCATCTGACGGCAGGTAGCGGTTCCTGCGGTGGCTCCGCTCATCACCCGCGTGCCATTTGACCACGGGGAGAAAATGTAGAGCCAGTCCTTCGTTTGCACGGCACGCATGGGCGTGTTTTGGCCGCCGGCGTTTTCGTTGTGCTCTTTGAAGACCATCATGCGCTCCGGCTGCTTCTCACCTTGCAGCACTGGCGCGAAGGATCTGCCGTCGAAACCGCCGGGGGTGGCGAGTTGTAGCATGTCGAGGATGGTGGGCAGCAGATCGACGGTGGAGATGAGGTGGTCATCATCCACCGCGCCGTCTTGGGTCACGCCGGGCCAGCGGATCATGAGCGGTGTGCGGCTGCTGTGATGGTAGAGCTGCGTTTTGGCAAAGGGAAGAGGCATGCCGTGGTCGGAGAGAAACACGATGATCGTGTTTTCCTCCTGCCCGGAGGCCTTGAGCGATGCCAGGATGGCTCCCACGGCATCATCGGCACGGCGCACGCTGCTGTAGTAGAGCGCCAGCTCCTTGCGGATGACTGGGTCATCCGGCAGAAAGCCTGGCACGACGATCTCCTCCGGTGTGAAGACCTTGCTGGGCACGTTCGGGTCCTCGCCGTTTTTGACCTCGGCATAGAAGGGCTTGTGCGGATCGGCGATGTTCAGCAGCAGGCAGAAGGGTTTTCCGGCCTGTTTCGCAGCTTCGATGCCCGTGGTGGCTGCCTGGCCCCAAGACGCGGCGTTTTTCACATCGTCACGCTTTTCGCCCAACACGAGGTCCCACGGAAAGGGCGAGTAGGGCGTCGAGTGCTCGACCTTGTGCCGGATGCCGGTGAAATAACCCGCTTCCTTCACGATGTCGCCAAGCACAGGGTAGGTCTTCTCATCCTTCGGGATGGATCGGAAGCCCTCGATGTGGTTGTTGTGCGGGTAGCGGCCGCTCCACATCACGTTGCGGGAGGGCATGCAGTTGCCGACGACGACATGCGCATGGTTGAAACGAAGGCTGCGTGCCGCCAGGCGGTCCATGTTCGGCGTCGTGTCTTTCACCTGGCAGCCGAAGACGCCCATCGAGTCGCAGCTCATGTCATCGGTGGTGATGATCAGGAGATTCGGCTTGGCGGCGAAGAGGGTGGAGCCGAGGAGGAGCAGAAAGAGCGCACGCATGTGGCGGCGAAAACGCCGCAGACTCACGGATCATTCGCCTGCAAGTCGAACTCAGGATCGAGCGGCTGACCGTCGAGGAGGTGCTCGACGAGGTGCCGCGCCAGCCACGGGGAACGAAGAGAGCCTTTTGAGCCGAGGCCGTTGAAAAACAGGACTCGCGGATGCGATGGATGAGCACCGAGGAGGGCCTGGCGGCCTTTGATGATCGGACGCACGGCGCTTTGCGATCCCAAAAGCTCCACCGGCACGGCGAGGAAGTCGCGGAGCTTCGTCTCGAGGTCCGCGATCATGCCGGGCGAGGCAGCGGGAGGCTCAGGAAAGGTCCATTCGTAGGTCGAGCCGGCCCGCAGCGTGCCATCGGCTCGCGGAATGACCCAGCAGCCGCGGTTGAGGATACGCCGCTCGCCTTTCAGATCGGCCTTTGCGGTCAAAATGGTGCCCAATGCACTCTGGAAGGGCACCCCGCCAAAAAGCGGATGCTTCGCCGCCTGCCAGCCTTGGGCCCACACGACGTGCGAAAAGCGTTCGCCCCGCCAAACGATACCTTCCGCATCATCGAGGACCTCACTTGGGGCGATGGTAGCTTTTCGATAGGCCTCGCCAAAAAAGCGCCGACTGGCTTCAAGGTAGGTCACGGTATCCAGCCAGGCTGCGTGGCGTTGCTGAAAGCCCTCATGCGGCAGCGTCACGATCGCCGGATCGAGCTGTGGGGCCTGCAGATGCACAAACGGTCCCACCTCGGACTCGCGCAGGCGTTTCGGCCACTTCTGGCGTTCCTGCTCGTTTTTGAGGAGACGCAGATAGCCTCGCGGGAAGAAAACCCGCGTGCCCAACCGCTTGCCGATCTGCCGGTAAAACCGCAGCGCCTCGGGGTAAAAGACCTCAAATCGCCAGCTCACCTTCAGCCGCATGCCAGTGACGGGCGTGATGAGCCCTGCGGCCACCTTCGAGCAGGTGACGGGTTCTTCACGATCCACGATGACGAAGGGCACGCCGCGTTCATGTAGCCGCCACGCCAGCGCGGTGCCAGCGAGGCCTTGGCCGATGATGAGGATGCGGGTCATGTTGGTTCTATTTCATTCCAACTGAAGCAATTCAAATGCTTCGATAAGGCACGAATCACTGGCGCGGTCCAGACATGAACCTTAGATTTTCCGCTCCCAACTCCAACTTTTTAGAATCTCATGTGCGGAATCGTCGGTTACATCGGAACTCGTCAGGCCAGCTCCATCCTTCTCGATGGTCTTCGTCGTCTGGAATATCGCGGCTATGACTCGGCCGGCATGGCGCTCTGCGGCACGGGCGGTTTGCACACGGTGAAGAAAGCCGGTCGCATCGACAACCTGCGCCTCGCCGTCGAAGAGGCGAAGCCGGAAGGCACCGTGGGCATCTCTCACACCCGCTGGGCCACGCATGGTCCGGCGACGGATGAAAATGCTCACCCGCATCCCGATCAGGGCGGCAAGCTGGTGCTCGTTCACAATGGCGTGATCGAGAACTACCAGGCGCTCCGTGATCAACTCGCCGCGAAGGGACACGTCTTCCACTCGCAAACCGACACAGAGGTCCTTTCGCATCTCGTCGGCACCTTCTTTGACGAATCGACGGAGAAGGACGGCACGCTGCGCCTCGTGAATGCGGTGAAGGCCGCGCTCGGTCGCGTGAAAGGCACCTACGGCATCGCCGTGATGCATGCGGACCTGCCCGGCGTCATCGTCGGTGCGCGACTCGGCAGCCCGTTGATCATCGGTCTCGGCAAAAACGAGCATTTCCTGGCCAGCGATGTGGCCGCCGTGGTGAATCACACGCGTGATGTGGTGTATCTGAACGACTACGACATCGTCACGATCACGAAGGACAGCTACGATGTGCAATCGCATCAAGGCACACCCGCCGAGGTGAAGGTGAGCCGCGTGGAATTCAGCGCCGACGACGCGGAGAAGGGCGATTTCCCGCACTTCATGCTCAAGGAAATCTACGAGCAGCCGCAGAGCCTCCGCAATGCGATGCGCGGCCGTCTTTCCCGCGATGAATGCACCGCCGTGCTCGGCGGCCTGAACATGACGCCACGTGAGCTGGCTCAAATCGACCGCATCATCCTCGCCGGCTGCGGCACGGCCTACCACGCCGCGATGGTGGGTGAGTATTTGATCGAGACGCTCGCCCGCGTGCCGACGGAGGTCGAAATCGCCAGCGAGTTCCGTTACCGCAACGTGCCCGCGAACAAGAACACGCTGCAGTTTGTCATGAGCCAGAGCGGCGAGACCATCGACACGCTCGCCGCCATGCGCGAAGGCCAGCGCAAGGGCATCCGCTGTCTCGGCATCGTGAACACCGTCGGCAGCACCATCGCCCGCGAGAGCGATGGCGGCGTTTACATTCATGCGGGACCTGAGATCGGCGTGGCAGCCACGAAGACCTTCACTTCACAAGTGACGATCCTCACGCTGCTCAGCTTGCTGCTTGGCCGCATCCACCACCTTTCCAGTGTCGATGGTTTGGAGATGATCGATCAGCTCGAAGCCTTGCCGGACAAGATCGTGTCCATTTTGAAGCAGGCGGACAAGATCAAAGCCATCGCCGAAAAGCACTGCCACGCCGAGGGCATGCTCTTCATGGGCCGCCAGGCAAATTATCCAGTCGCTCTCGAAGGGGCGCTGAAGATGAAGGAGATCAGCTACATCTACGCCAGCGGCCATCCGAGCGCCGAGCTGAAGCATGGCGTGATCGCTTTGGTGAAGCCGGACATGCCGAGTGTGTTCATCGCTCCCGGCGATGCCGTTTTCGACAAGAACGTGAGCAACATCGAAGAGGTCCTCGCCCGCAAAGGCCCCGTCATCGCCGTCACCACCGAGGGTCGCACGGAGCTCGAAAGGCTCACCCAGGATGTGATCTACGTGCCGGACTGCCCCAGCTACCTCACGCCGATCCTGAACGTCATCCCGCTGCAGCTCCTGAGCTACTACACCGCCGTCGCCCGCGGCTGCGATGTGGATAAGCCGAGAAACTTGGCGAAAAGCGTGACAGTTGAGTAA
>JBKCXA010000112.1:0-5575 GCA_046316935.1 Prosthecobacter sp. | reverse complement strand
TGGCTGGTGGCACGAAGGACGCGCTGCTCCGCCCAAACATTACCAAATGCTAATGTGCCTCCCGCTTGGACTTCCGGTGAGATGGCGGCATGAAAACGAAAATGCTGCGTGCGTGGGTGGTCGCGAGTTTGCTCGTCGGGTTGTCGTGCCAATCCTTTGCTGGAGGCGGGCAATGGACGGTGGTGGCCTGGAACAACCTCGGCATGCACTGCATGGACGACGATTACTCCGTCTTCTCCATTCTGCCGCCTTTCAACACGATCAATGCGCAGGTCATGGATGCCGCCGGGCATCTCATCACCGATCCTGCGGCTGCGGGCATCACAGTGACTTATCAGTCGGTGGCGAATGCCGATGGCTCGATCAACACGACCTCGCTCGGGAAGACGAATTTCTACGACTTCGCCGTCGCGCTGTATGGCGCGAATGTGGCCGTCGATGCCGGTTTGGCCGGAAAAGCGATGCCAGGCGGCTCGAACACGCCGCAGACGATGAATTGGGTCGCGGGCATGAACTGGTTTGAGGCCGCTGGCATCCCCATCTGCCCCACCGACGACGCCGGGCACAAGAATCCGTATCCGCTGATGCGTGTGTCAGTGAAGAACGCGTTGAACACCGTCCTGGCGAGTGCGGACATCGTGGTGCCGGTTTCGGACGAGATGGATTGTCGTGCGTGCCACAAGTCCGGCACCGGTTCCGCGGCGGCGATGCCTGCGGCGGGCTGGGTGAATGACGCAAACGACAAGCGTGACTTCCGCCTGAACATCCTGCGCCTTCACGACGAGAAAAACGCCGCGAATCCGCTCTACGCCGCGGCTTTGGCCGCGATGGGTTATCCTTCGCAGGGGCTTTATCACAGCGTGGTGAATACGAACAAGCAGGTGCTGTGTGCGCATTGCCATGCCTCGGAGGCGCTGGGCACCGGAGGCGCGGCCGGTGTGCCGCCGCTCACCGCTGCGATGCATTCGAAGCATGCCACCGTCATCAATCCGACCAACGGCCTCCAGCTCGACAACATCGCGAGCCGCAATTCCTGCTACATGTGCCATCCCGGCAGCGAGACACGTTGCCTGCGCGGCGCGATGGGCAGCGCGGTGAATGCCGCCGATGGCTCGCTCGTGATGCAATGCCAGAACTGCCACGGCAACATGGCCGCCGTCGGTGCCTCCACGCGCACTGGCTGGCTGCATGAGCCGAATTGCCAGGCCTGCCACAGCGGCGACGCGCTCGCGAACGAAGGTCAAATCCGCTTCACCAGCGTCTTCACCTCCGGCACCACGATGCGCGTGCCGGCGAACCAGCGCTTTGCCACGAATGCGAACACACCCGCTGCTGGCATCTCGCTGTTTCGTTTTTCCAAAGGCCATGGCGGCCTCGTTTGCAGTGCCTGCCACGGCTCGACACACGCGGAGTATCCGTCGCTGCATCGCGATGACAATTTGTATGCCTGGAACAAGCAGGGTCATCGCGGAAAGCTCGCCGATTGCACGGTTTGCCATCCGTCAATGCCCTCGAACAGCGTCGGTGGTCCGCACGGCATCCATCCCATCGGCAGCCAGACCTGGGTGGTCGATCATGCCGACATCGCGCGGAACGTGGGCATCAATGAATGCCGCGAATGCCACGGCAGCGACTACCGCGGCACACCGCTCTCCCGGGCACAGGCGGATCGCTCGCTCACGACCAAATTCGGCCTGCTCACGCTGAAGCGCGGCATGGAGGTGAGCTGCTACTACTGCCACAACGGCCCCAGCAGCAGCGATCCGAGCACGCACGCCGGTCCCACCGTCGCCAGCGGCCAGCTCAGCGTGCCGCTGAACACGCCCACGAGCATCACGCTCACCGCCAGCGGCACGAATCCGCAGCACCGCGTCATCCAGCAGCCGCTGCATGGCACCGTCGGCATCGCCGCAAAGGTGGCGACGTATTTCCCTGATGCCGGTTACAGCGGCCCGGATGTCTTCACCTACATCGCGAGCGACAGCGGCAGCTTCATTGACTCCAAACCGGCCACGGTCTCCGTCACCGTCGGTGGCACCGATTACTCCCTCGACAGCGATGGCGACGGCATTCGCGACTGGATCGAATACGCGCTCGGACTCGATCCCGCGCTGCCGAGCCCGGCAAAGCCCGTCAACGCCATCGAAAGCGTCTCCGGCACGAATTACCTCACGCTGCGTGTCTTCCGCGGCCCCATGCTGCCGCCGGACATGCCCGTGACGATCAAAACCTCCGGCGATCTCCTCAACTGGACCGCCGGCACCATCCTCACGAACACCCCCACCGAGCTCAAAGCCCGCGACACCGTGCCCGCCAATGGAGCGCCATCCCGCTTCATCCGCATCGAGGCCACGCGGCAGACGCCGAATCCGTGAACGACATCAGGCCATAGGCCGGTTGATCCGCAGGAGCTGGCCTTTGAGATCACCTGCCTCGCGAATCGCTGCGTCGATGCGGTTGGCGAGCGCATGCACGTCGGGATCGGTGGAGCAAACAATGATGCCCTGATGCGAAGCGGCACTGCTTCGATGCAGACGCAGGAAATGCAGGCGGTTGAAGGTCAAGACAGCACGCTGATGGTTCGTCGCAAACGCCAGCACATCTTCGTCAGGGATGCGTTGGTTGGCACGTCCGGCTTCGCTGGAGGTGAGCACATCATGTCCGAGTTCGCGTAGAGCCAGCACGACCCGTCGGTCGAAGTTCTCGTTGGAGTAGATCGAGGCACCCATGAAACCTCATGCCTCCTCGTTGTCGCGGATCGCTGTTTCGATTTCTGAGCCGTGGGCGGCCACATAGCGCCACGCCGCATCCAGATCACGCGGCTGCAGGCCTGGAAAAGCATCGAGCAGCTCGGATTCGCTGAAACCGAGCCTGCGTGACTGCTCAAGCGTCCAGATTGGAATGCGTGTGCTGACGATGCAGGCATCGCCACCGCACACATGGGCCGTCTTCTCGATACCAGCAGGCATCTCGGGCTTGTTTTGTCCGCGGCTCTTTTCGTCGTCGGCCATGACCAGCAGCACATGGCTGCGCCCCGGCCGCAACCACGACGGCAGCGGCGACAGCAACTGCACGCGGCCGTCGGAGCTGACTTCGATGTCGGTTTCGAGCGTGTTCATGGAAGGGCGATTATTCTCAAATGGCGGGGGAGTGTCAACCATGCTGCGACCACTTGCCGTTGGACATTTCCAGCGCAGGCCGGTATCCTCCCCGCCATGCGCTCCCCGTTCCATGCCGCTTTCACCCTGCTCGCCTTCGCGGCGATGCTGTGGGGGCAGGTGTTTGGGGTGCATCGCGGCTTTGTGTGCGATTGTGGCGGGGTGGCGGAGGTGACGCCGATGGATCATTGCCATGGTCCGCACTCGGAGGCCTGTCATGAGCATGAGGAGGAGATTCCCTGCCGTGGTGAGCATGATGAGCATCACGACGATGCGGACACGCATGAGCACGCGGCGCTGGTCGAGCGCTTGGCGGCTGGCCATGTGATCGACATGGTCGCGGTGCCTGCGCCGCTCGTTTCGGTCATCGAAATGCCTGCGTGGCTGGCTGTGGAGCCTGTTTTGATTGGCGGAGGCGATTTTTGCCAGGTGTTGCATCGGGATGACGTGTCGCGAAGACGATCGTGGCCGGATGTTTTGGCCCGCACGATTGCGTTGAGGATTTGAGACGGCCTTTTCAGGCCAAAACTAACGGCATGGCATGTCCATGCCCTCGTCTCATTTTTTCCTCAAACGCATGAAATCCATTCTCATCCTGCTGCTGTGCCTCTCATCGGCCTCGGCGCTCACCCTGCCGCTCGGCGACATCGCGAAACGCGTGCGCACGCATCATCCGGCGCTGAAGGCCGCGCGTCTCGCCATCGAGGAGGCGCGTGGTCGCCATCTCGGCGCCGGGCGGCTCGCGAATCCGACCGTGGGCTACGATTTTCAGAACCAGAGCAATGTGAGCCCGCAGACAGGTGTGTTTGCCATCGACCAGTCGTTTCCGCTCACGCGGAGGCTCTCGCTGGAGAAAAAACACACCGCGCAGCTCGTCGAGGCCGCGGAGCTGGAGGTGCGTGATGTCGAGCGAAAGCTCATCGCGGAGGCGCGGGCACATGCGGTGAGGTTGTTGACGCTTTCACGTCAGCGGGAGCTGCGCCGGCAGCAGACTGAGCTCGCGCAAAAGCTCGCCGACTTCGCCCAAGGCCGCGCGAAGGCCGGTGAAGTCTCGCCGCTCGATGCGAAGCAGGTGCAGCTCGACTCGCAGCGCCTGCGCATCGAATCGCGGCTGCTGGAGGCGGAGAGTGTGACGTTGCTCGGCCAGTTGAAGCCCATGCTCGGCCTGCGCTCGGAGGATTCACTCGTCATCAGCGGTGAATGGCCGTCGCTGGCCTTGCCCGGTGCCGCCGCATGGCAAAAGCGGCCGGATTACCGCCTCGCGCAGACGAAAGTCGCCGCCGCGCAGACCGCGCAAGATCTCGCCAAAGCGAAACGCATCCCGGATGTGAGCGCAGGCTTCTTTGCTTCGCGTGAGATGCAGGATGTGACGCCGGTCAATCGCGAGCGCACGGGCTTCCTCGGCTTTCGCATCTCCATTCCACTGCCGTTTTGGAATCGAAACCAAGGCGAAATCGCCGAAAAGACCGCCGCTGCTGAACGTGCGCGTTTGGAGAGCGAGGCGCTCGCTTTGCAAATCAACAGCGAGGCCGGCACCGCCCGCCAGGAGATGGAAACGAATGCCTCCATCGTGCGCGAGACGCGTGATTCGCTGCTGCCGCTGGCCATGCAGCAGACGGCCGAGATGCAAAAGGCCTACGAAGCCGGCCAGGCCGATCTTCTCAGTGTGCTGCGTGCCCGCGAGCAGCGCCTCCAGCTCGAATCCGCCGCGCTCAATGCCGAGCGCGACTTTCACCTCGCCCGCATCCGCTACGAAGCCGCCACCGGAGCCCATCTGCCATGAAGCATCTTTTTTACCTCTTACTTCTCACCTCTTACGTCGTGGCCGCTTCAAAGCCGGACATCATCCTCGATGACGTCACCGTCTCTCACATGAACCTCGAATTCGCCGAGGCGGAGGAGACGGCGTTTGAGGAGACCATCTTCTCGCTGGGTCACATCGAGGTGCTTCCTGGAAAAAAGGCCGTCGTCAGCAGCCGCATTCCGGGTCGCGCGTTCTCCGTGCTCGTCATTCCTCATCAAGAGGTCGATGCGGGCGCGGAGGTCGCGTGGATCGAAAGCCGCCAGCCGGGCGATCCACCGCCGGTGATCAAATTGGAGGCGCCCATCGCCGGTGTCGTGTCGAAGGTCAGCATCGCCCAAGGGCAGCCGGTGTCGCCAGATGACGCCTTGATCGAAATCTACGACCTGAGCACCGTCGAGGCCGTGGCCCATGTGCCGCAGCATCTCGCGGGCAAATTGAAGCTCGGCCAAAAAGCCCACATCCGCCTGCACGCGCTGCCGGAGAAGGTCTTCGAGGCCAAACTCGCTCACATCGCTGTCGAAGAAGATGATACGACGTGCGTCATCGAGGCTGCGTTTCACGTCGCCTATCCCGAGAAGCTCCTGCGGCCCGGCATGAAGGCTGAGTTCAGCAT
>JBKCXA010000111.1:0-4294 GCA_046316935.1 Prosthecobacter sp. | reverse complement strand
GCTTGGCAGGCATCGAGAGAGCCGAGCCGGCCTCCACCCCGCCGGAAAGCACGGCAAACTGGCCCAGGTTGCACGCGAGGCTCAGGAAGAGGAGGAAGATGACGAAGGCGAGGAGGCAGCCGTATTTTTTGCTCATGGTCGGCGATGCTACCGCGTGCGTCAGAGGCCTTCAACCTTGCTTTCCGTCGCAAAAGCAGGCGTTTTCGATGATTGGCCAGTTCTCGCGAGGACTTCGCGCTTGACCCATCGCCCGGAAAGGGCTGCTTTGGGTGTTCGTTTTGAGCCAGCCACTTTTCCCATGAAGCCGTACTCACGTCTCGCCTGCCCTCTCGCCGTTTTCCTTTCCCTTTCATCCGTGAAAGGTCAGCTCGCCGAGGAGTATCACGTTTGGACAAACACCGCCGGAAAGACCGTGGAGGCCACGCTGGTCTCCGTGGATGTGACGGCCCGCACAGTGAAAATCAAAACGAAAGACGGCCGTGAGTTCGACGTGCCGATCAACACGCTCAGCCCGTCCGACTTTGAATACGCGAAGACCCGCTATGCCGCGATGAAGGCCGCGCCGCCTGCCGCCGCTCCAGCCGCGGCCATGCCTGCAACGGCTCCAGCCACGCCTGCGGCAACCGCCACCACGACACCAGCTCCGGCCGCGCCGAAGGGCAAAGCCCCCGCGGTGCCCAAGAAGCCCGCGCCTCCCCGCCCGGCCATCGTGATGAACCCCATCGCCAAGTTCAAAGCCCCGGCAGCGAATGATTACCTCAGCGGCATCCAGAAAGTGCGTCCGCGCCTCATTCAGAACCTGAACGGCTGGACCGCCATCAAAGGCCAGATCGAGGCGGATCCCGCGCTCGCGAAGCTCATGGGCGTGCTGAAAGCCTCCGGTGAAGACTTGCTGCAGGACCCGGAGCTGAACCGCATCAACGGCGAGATCCGCGGCACGGTGAGCGAAGGTTCGAAGGCCATCTACCGCATGGGCCTGCTGGCCGCGCTGCACTACGGCGATGGCGATTTGAAGTGGAAGGAGCGTGCCGTGCGCGAGGCCATCCTGCTGTGCGACAAAACGAACTTCCGCGACTGGCATCCCGAGGAGGCCCAGGCCGTGGCGGACATGGTCATCGCCGTGACGCTGGCCTATGACTGGTTCCGTGATGGATTCAATGCCCAGCAAGCCACCGAAATCCGCACCTTCCTGGAACAAAAAGGCGTCGATGCCCTCATCGCGCATCTGAACGAGGAGCCGGTGCCTGAAACCGCCAAAGGCGCAGCTCCCGGAGCGACTGCCACCGCGGCGAAGAAGGCCGATCCGAAGAAGGCCAAGGGCAAGCCGGACAAAGGCGAGGAAGCCCCAGTGAGCGCCGAGCAGATGGCGATGGCCTCCGCACTTCTTTTGACCGCCATCGGTTTCGCCGACGAAGCTCCCGATCTGGCCAAGAAGTGCGCCAACGAGGGCGCTAAATTCTTTGGAGAAGGCATCCAGCGCTTCGCTCCCGGCGGTGTGTGGCCTGAAGGCATGGCCGCGGGTGACTCGGTGATGGATTACGCCTCGATGGTGATCCAGTCGCTCCGCAGCGCCTCGGGCAAGGACCTCGGCCTGAGCATGCTGGAGGGCATCCCGCAGTTCGGCGCGGCCCGCCTGCATCTTTACGGCCCCACCGGCAAGCCCTTCAACTATGGCGACAGCGCCGAAAACGCTGGCACACGCCCCTGGGTGGCCACCTGGCTCTGCGGCCTGCATGGTAATCCCGGCATCCCAGCCGTGGCCGCAGGCGCGAAAATGGCCGTGACCTCCTCCTACTTCAGCCAGGCCGGTCATTTCATGTATTACAATCCTCACGCTGCGGGGGATGGCACACCGGACAGCCTGGAGTTTGCCATGCCCGGCGGCATCGCCGCCACCGTGCGCAGCGGCTGGACGAAGGACGATCTTTATGTAGCCGTCAAAGGTGGCGATAATCGCGATCTTCGCGCCCAGCTCGACATCGGCAGCTTCGTCCTCGAAGCCGGTGGCGTCCGCTGGGGCCTCGAACTCGGCATGGAGAGCGATCGCGCCCCTGGCCTGGAAGTGAAGCCTGGCGCCGACCGCACCAAGCGCTTCGAACTTTTCCTCGAAGGCACCGCCGGGCAGAACACGCTCAGCTTTGGCGAGAACCAGGAAATGGACGCCCGCGCCGGTGTGCTGCTCGGTCAGTCCACGCCTGAGCAAGGCCTCGCCGTCGTCGATATGACCAAAGCCTACGACAAGGCGGCCAAGGATGTGCATCGAGGCGTCATGGTGATGCGCGGCACGGCTCCCTACCTCGTCATTCAGGACGACTTGAACGTGAAGAACTCCAAGAACCTCGTCTGGAGCATGATGACGAAGGCGGAGATCGCTCCAAACGGCACCAGCGCCGTGCTCACCCTGAACAACAAAAAACTCCTGGCTACCATCGTCTCGCCGAAAGGTGCCACCTTCTCCGTGGGCGACCCTCCTGAGCCCAAAACCGAGCAGATGCGCACCGTGGGCAAGGACAAGGACGGCAAGGGTGAGGGCGTGAAAATCCTCCAGGCCACCGTGCCGGATGCCAAGGGTGACGTGAGCCTTTGCATCACCTTCACCACCGCGGAGGCCGCCCCGGCCCACACGCATACACCCATCGCCACCTGGGTGAAGAAGAAGTAAGCAGGCTGCATGCTGCGGGCCTTTCGGAGCGTAGGTTTCCCACATGAAATCGCTCCTGAAGCCCCTTTGTGTCCTCGCCCTGCCCGGTGCCGCTCTCGCGGAGCCGGACTTCTACCGCGATGTGTTCCCCTTTCTGAAGGCCAACTGCGTCTCCTGCCACAACAAGACCACCACAAAGGCCGGGCTGAACATGGAAACGCCCGAGCTCATGATCCAGGGCGGCGACTCCGGCCCCTCAATCGTGCCCGGCAAAAGCGCCGAGAGCCTCATCGTGACCGCTTCGCTGCACAAAGACGACATGGAGATGCCGCCGCCGAACAACAAATCCGGCGCCGTGAAGCTCACACCGGCCGAGATCGCGCTTTTGAAGCAGTGGATCGACCTTGGCGCGAAAAGCTCCACGCAGGCCGAGCGCACCGTGGCGCTGAAGGCCTTCGCGGCCAGCATCGACCCGATCTACAGCGTGGCGATGTCGAAGGATGGTCGCTATGCCGCCTGCGGTCGCTCGAATGACATCTTCATCTACGACTTGGCTTCACGCCGCGTCGCCGCGCAGATCCCGGATGCGCATCGTGCCCTCGTGCAATCCTTGGCCTTCAGTCCGGACGGCACGCGCCTTGCCAGCGGAAGCTTCCGCGAGGTAAAAATCTGGCACGTGCAGCCCGCGAAGGCCTCCACGGCTCCGGTGGCCTCCAAACCGGCCGATGCGGCTATCGTCAAAAAGATCGCCGACAGCTCCAAACTGGCCGTTTTGGGCAGTGCGGTGTCCAGCGATGGCAAAACGATCGCCACGGCCTGCGCCGATGGTTCGGTGCGGCTTTGGGATGCTGGCACCGCGAAGCAGGTCATCGAGCTTCGCGGTCATCTGGCCGCTGCGAAGAAGACCGCCGAGCTTGAATGGACCATCGCTCGCAACACGCTGGAGCAGGCTTTTCAAAAGAGCGAGGCCGACCGTATCACGAAACAAAACACCGCCCTTGATGAGCTGCTCAAAAAGGCCAACGACGCCATCACCTCAATGAAGAAGGTGTTGCCCGAGAAGCAAAAGGCCGTGCCACCGACGACCACCGCGAAGAACGATGCACAAAAGGCCGTGGACGATGTGAACGCGAAGATCAAAGCCGTGCCCGGCGGCAAGCCGGATGCCACGCTGGACCGCGATTTGAAGACGGCGCAGGACAAGCTCATCACCGCGAAGATGAGCGAGGTGTCCGCCCTCGCAGCCGTTTCCGCCACCGAGAGCAACATCAAGGACGCCGAGGACGATGTGAAACGCATCACTGACTCGAAAGCGAAGAACGCCAAGGCCATCGCCGATGCCAACGCCGCCGGCACCGCGGCCAAAACCGCGCAGGACAAAGCCACCGCCGAGCTCACTGCCTTGAAGCAACAGATCGCCAAAGCCACGACGAAGCCTCTCGCGGTCGGTTTCTCTGCGGATGGCGGTCGTGTGGCCGCGTTGTTTGAAGATGGCATGCTGCGCGTGGGGGCCGCGGCCAGCGGATTGGTGCTCGAGGAGGCCAGCGGCAGTTCCGCGGGCACGACGACTATTGCCGCAGGGCAGGATGGCTCCTTCACCGCGGTGAAATCTCTCACGCTGAGTGCGGGCGGAGCTCCCGCGTGGACCTTGGA
>JBKCXA010000110.1:0-6664 GCA_046316935.1 Prosthecobacter sp. | reverse complement strand
GTGAAGTCCTCGCGTTGCACCGGCAGGGCGGCGCAGGGCACATCCGCATACCAGGCGACGAATGCGGGCGCATCGGAGAGCAGATACTGGTCCGGTTCCACGAGCACTTTGAGCACGGCGGCACGCTCCGGCACAAAGGGCGGCCAATGCGGCTGCATGCGGCTGCCGAGCGTGAGGCCGAATTTGAGATACACAGGCAGGTTCACCAGCATGGGGAGTGCGGTGATGGCGAGTGCCACGGCGGGGCCGCCCCATTGCGCCCAGAAGGTGTGGCCGCTGTGCAGGCGTGACCACATCACCACGAGCATGGCGGCTCCGAAAAGGCTCAGCGCAGGCATGACGACGAGGTAGAGCGCATTGTCATCCACCAGCTTCTCCGGCAGGCCGACGAAGCCCATGCCGGTGAGCACACTGATGAAGACGATCGCCAGCGTCCAGCGCACGCCGGCGGTCTCGGCGCGGCGGAAAGGGTGCAGCAGGGCGGGGAAGAAGAACAAGGCCACCATGCCGTAGCCGAGGTAGCCGTAGAGATTGGAGAGCTGGTCCTGCCAACTGAGCCCCAGGCGGCGCAGCAGGTCATCGAGCACGAGGCTGGTGAGGCCGGGGCTGAGGTCACGCTGGACCATGTCGGCATTCACGGAGGCGAGCTGGGCCTGAAAAAGAGCCTTCGTGGCTCCAAGAGGATCGCCACAGAGCTGCATCTGCCACCAGCCCCAGGCGGAGAGGGCCATGAGCGGCGGAACGATCACCAAGACGACTCCGAGGCGTCCTCCTGGCAGGAAGAAGGCCACGCCGATGACCAGCCCGAGCACCAGCCAGACGGCCAGCCAGTGCGTGAGGACCATGGCGGCGCAGACGAGGCCCATGCCGATGAGCACCGGACCGATGGCGCCACCTTCCGCCGAGCGGGTGGCCGCGGAGGCGAGCAGGCGGAAGGCGAGCGCAAACTCCAGCGTGAGCAGCACTTTCGACGAGCCGCTCACCGCCATCTCCCAGCCAGGCATGCAAACGAGGAGCGCGAGAGCGGTGATGGCCGCCACCTTCTCATCGAAGAGCTTCCTCGCCGCGCCGTGGGTGAAGAACATCGTCAGCAACCAGCAGATCACGCCAAAGGCCGCGATGAGCCGGTCAAAGAAGTAAATCGGACTGCCGCCCTTATACGGAGCGTATTCGCCGAGTGGCTGGAAGATGCGAAAGGCCGCGGCGAGTATGAGTGGTTGCAGCGGCGGCTGGGTGGTCTCCGCCATGGCGAGCGGGGAAGGGGACTTGCCCGCCTTTTCCATCTGCGCCCAGGCGTAGGGCTGCACGACCTTCGTCTGCCAGGAAAAAGTCCGCGCCACCTGCCGGCCGAGCTGGGCCTGGTGCATGCCCTCCACGCTGCTGATGCCGCGGAAGGTCACAAAAACATGGATCAAGGCCAGCGCCACCGCCGCAAAATAAAAAGCCAGTCGCAGGGCGGCCCCGGGAGTGGAGGAATGGGAACTCATGACGCGGATTCTCACCCGTGGCGTGTCTTTTGCCAGCGGCAAAGCGGCGTCACATGTCTTTGGTGATCACCACGTCCTTGCCCACGAACAAGCCCAGCACCGAGCCACCGATGACCCAGGCGAAGAAATGATCTGCCACGTTCACGATGGTGTCGCGGCCCGGATTCTCAAACCAGATCCACATGGGCAGATCGCAGGTCAGTCCGGCGAAGAGTCCAGCGGCGGCCACGAATCCAATACGTGCCGGGTAGGCCAGCATCACCGGAGAGAGCATGCCTGCGATCAACGCGGCGCATACCAGCGTGCGAAGAAAGGAGGCCAGCATGTTCCGGCTCATGCTCATCTCCCGCTTTCCAGGACGCACCACGGCATAGACGAAGGGGCCATTTTCACGTGCTTTCTCAAAGTCAGCCTCCGCTTGGCGGATCTCTTCCGGCGTGGCGTGCTTCGAATGCCGGGGCCGGGCGGGCATCACATACAGGCCCGCGCCGCTCGTGGCTTGGGTGTTGGCATTTTCCATTGCCGGGGAAAGGATCTCGGCCATCGCCCGCTCGTCGCGAAACTGGCGCCACGATCCCTCATGCCAGCCGAGGGCTGTCCAAGAAAGGGCTTCCCACGCAAACACCGCCATCGCGGTCAAAATCACACCAAGGGCAAATTTCATAAGTCCCCCGACCTACTTGTGAACTCGCCGCGTCGCAAGGCGGGATGCTCACGGGATGAAATCGAAGTTACTCCGAGCGTTCGATGACGGCCTTCATCTGGCCTTTGCAGTCCGGGTAAGGCTGGCGGGGCTTGTAGAGATGAATCTGCTCCTGCCGGAGTTCGGCCAGTTCCTTGTGAACCGTCGCCACGATCACCCGGCCGCTTTCGTGGACCTCGGTGGCCATGTTGAAGCCCGTCTCCACCGAATGCCCGAAAATGTCCTCCAGCATCTCGACGACATACCGGAAGGTGTGATGGTCATCATCGAGCAGGATCACATGCCATGGCGGCTCCTGCTTCGGCAGCACACGAGGCTGCGCCACCTGCCTTTGCGGCGGGGTGATCGTGGCGCTGCGGATCGTTTCCATGGTGAAATGCTGCATCGTTCAAAGCGGGTCACGGCCCATCGATTCGACAAACTGCTGCTTGAGCCGCAGGTAGGCCTGCTGCCATTCATCGACGGTTCGCTGCAGTTCCATCGTCTGCCGTTCCAGCGCGGCGATGCGACGCTGCGCGGCATCATCGGTGGCGGGCGAGCGGTCATAGCCCGTGCCCTGGAAGGTGGTGGAGGCGCTGCGGCTCTGATGCGGGCTGGCGCTGAACCAGCCGAGGTCTCCGAGGCGGGATTCGCTGTTGTCGAGGCAGTTGATGATCGTCACGTTCTCATCGATCTCGCCCGTCGCGAGGAACTCCTGGATCGTCGCCACGTTCGTGGGGCCGTAGAGGTAGTTGTCCGGCATCTGGATGAGCAGGTCCATTTGCAGGTCAGCGATCATCGGGGCCCGGTTCCAGCTCTGGCGGTTGTCGGAGGAGATTTTGTCGAGGGGAGAGATTTTCGCCTCGGCGGCCCAGCTCTTCAGCGTGGCGAGATCTGTCGGACCGAAGACTTCCTTGTCGGAGGCTTTGAGGAGAAACCAGGTGCGTGCGCTCATGCCCGAAGGTATTTCCAGCACGCCAACTGCCAAGCGGAGAAACGGAAACGCGCAAAATTCCCTCCACGCGGCCCGTTTGGTCACGCCCCGATGATCCGCCCTGCCTTCGCCCTCCCTTTGCTCGCCGTTTTTTCCGCCGCCGCGGCCGAACCTGCCGTCTTCAAGATCAAGACCATGACGGCGCAGATGAAGTATGACACTGCCGAGATGCTCGTGGAGCCCTCGCAGCCGGTGAAGATCGTGTTCGAGAATGGCGATGACCTCCCGCACAACCTCGTCTTCTGCCAGCCGGGCACCGACACGGCCGCCATGGCCCTGAAGCAGATGGAAAAGCCGGATGAGGCGCTGAAGCGGAACTGGCTCCCGGACGATCCGCGCATCTGGGCGCATTCAAAGATGCTCAACCCGCACGAGAAGCAGGAGCTCACCTTCACCGCGCCGGAAAAGCCCGGCTCATATCCCTACGTCTGCACCTTCCCCGGCCATGCGATGACGATGCGAGGCGAGCTCAAGGTGGCCCCGCAGGCCGAGGGGCTCAAAGACCTCCAGTTCGCCCTCTACCTCGGGAATTGGAAACAACTGCCGGATTTCGCCAAACTCATGCCGCATCGCTCCGGCAAGGTGGAAGACAATCTGATCGCTGTGAAGCTCGACGACTACAAAAACGAGTTCGGCGTGGTCTTCACTGGCAAGCTCAACGCCCCGAAGAAAGGCTCGCACCGCTTCTACCTCGCCAGCGATGATGGTGCCCGCATCCTCATCGATGGCAAAACGGTCGTCGAGAGCGATGGCATCCATCCCGCGAGCACAATCAAGGAAGGCTCGGTGAACCTCGACAAGGGCGAGCATGAGTTCCGCCTCGAATACTTCCAGGCCGCCGGGAACATCGAGCTCTACGCCGCCTACAAGTCCGCTGCCTCGCAGATCACGCCGCTCTCGAAGTGGCTGCATCCGAATTGGAAGGGCGGGGCCAAAAAGCAGAAGGAGTTCGATCCCATCCCGCTCGTCGTGAAGGACGAGCCGGTCATCTACCGGAACTTCATCCAGGGCGCCGGCAACCGTGCCATCGGCGTCGGTTATCCCGGCGGCGTCAACCTGGCCTGGAGCGCAGAGAGCATGAATCTCGCCGTGCTTTGGCGCGGTGCCTTCATGGATGCCAGCCGCCACTGGAATTCCCGTGGAGGCGGTCACCAGCCTCCGCTCGGCTACGGCATCTGCCGTCCCACTGGCGAGGTCACACCTGGCTTGCACATCACCGCCGATCCTGCCTCCGCCTGGCCCGTGTGGGACAAGGTGAAGCGCTACGAGGGCTTCCAATGGAAAGGTTACTCGCTCGATGCGAAGCGCAGCCCCACCTTCCGCTACACCTGGCACGAGGCCGAGGTCACCGAGACCTTCACTGGCTCCGGCGATGGCAACAAAGCCGATGGCAGCCCCGCCTTGATCCGCACCGTGCAGCTCGCCGGCACCTTGCCTGCGAACGCCTGGTATCGCCTCGCCACCGGCAAGGTCACCGTCCAGGGCGATGCCTTCCTTGTTGAAGAAGGCGGCACCAAACTCCGCGTCAGCTGCCCCGGCGCCCGCCTCGTTGGCTCAAACCTCGTCACCGCCGCCCAACCCGGCACCCTCACCATCCGCTACGAGTGGCTCCCATGAGTGTGGTGCAGGCCTCCGGCCGGCCCGTCCGTCATAAATCGGAGTTCCCCCGCCCGCATCGCTACGCGAAGCGTTGCGGGCAGGTTGTTCGACATTCGATATTGCCTCTTCCCGCGTTCCCCTCCGCCCTACGGTTGAAAACCCATCGCCAGTTTCACCGCGGAGTATTCGGGATGATAGCCCCCGGCCTTCGTCCGGACGATCAGCGGCGGTTCAGTCCAGGTCTGGCGGCGAAACCACTCCGGCAGGTCTTCCGCCCGCATCATCGCAAAAACGGCGATCAAAGGTTCATCGCCCTCTCGGAAGATGATCGGACGCTGGCGCACGATGACCAGTCCCGCCTCACGCGCCCCGAGTTGCACACGCTCCAGTTGATGCGGCGCAAAGGGGAACACACAGGCAAACAGACCTCCCGTGGCCAGGTGTTTCGCAGCTGTGAGACAGTAATCCACCACACTACCCCGCACCTCAAACCGGCAGGCCCGTTTCTGCGGATGTTCACTCACGATACCATCCGTCTCCGGCCAATACGGCGGACTCCCCGTGACGAGGTCAAACTTTTCCTCCTCCCGGATCACCCCCGGCTCACGAAAGTCCCCGTGTCGGATCTCATACCGATCCAGCAGGCCATTCGCCGCCGCCGAGCGACGCGCCAAGGCCACGCTCTCCGCCTGGGCTTCCACCGTCACAAACCGGGCACCTGGACAACGCCACGCACAGATCATCCCCACCGTCCCGATGCCACTCCCCAGATCCAGGCCCGTCTTCACCGTCGGTGCCCACGACGTCCCATACCAGGCCGTCAGTGCATCATCCGTGGAGAAGCGATGTCCATTCTCCAACTGCAAGACCCAAAAATGGCCGCAAAGAGCCGCGCAGGATTCCCCCTCGCCCGCCACCGGCACCGCCGGAGGCACGGGGCCCGGCTTCGCCCAGCCTTTGAAAATGGTTTGGACCTGACTCGTCATTTTTTCAGACGTGGCCCACCCCGGCCCGAACGGCAACCAATCTGTTTTGGACGCTCTCATGCCCAGTCACTGTTCTATCTCCAAGCGCCCGTGCCGGTGGATGACGGGGCACGACAGGGCGGCTCACTTCTCCGCGAGCACCGCCGCCACGGCGGGCTTGGCCTGGAGGAAGAGTTTCACACCCGCGGCGATGCCTCGGGCGATTTTTTCCTGATGAGCGGCGTCTTTGAGGCGACGTGATTCCTCGCTGTTGGTCAGAAAGCCGCACTCGACGAGCACGGCAGGGCAGGCAGCCTGTTCGATGACCACATAATCGCGTTCTTTGGTGCCGCGGTTCTCCGCCTGGGTTTCTCCGCACACGCAGCGCTGCACGGTTTCGGCCAGTTTTTCGCTCACCGTGGCATTTGCGCCCTTCTGGCCGGTCTGGCGCATCGCGGAGAGGGAGGGCTTTCCAGCAAAATAGGTCTCAATGCCCGTGGCGGCCGAGCCGGAGCCGTCCGTGTTGATGTGAACGCTCACAAAAGCCTCCGCACCATGCTTCTTCGTCAGGGCGGCCCGTTCTTCGAGGGGCAGGAAGGTGTCAGTCTCTCGCGTCATGACCACACGGAGCCCGGCGGCGATCAACTCGTCCCGCAGGCGCTTCGCAATGGAGAGCGTGAGGTGCTTTTCGATCCCGCCGTTCGCCACCGCACCGCCGTCATGGCCGCCGTGGCCGGCATCGACGAGCACCACCGGGATTTTTTGAGTTTCCGCATCCCAGGGGCCGATTTTAGGCTGTTCCAAGGTCGCCACTTCATGCCCCAGCCACACCAGCGAGCAGATCGCTCCGCCCAGAGCCGTGATGGAGGCGATGGACTGGCAGATGAGAAGAACTGGACGAGGGAATTTCAAAAATTTGTTTGGATGTCTAAAATAT
>JBKCXA010000109.1:0-5779 GCA_046316935.1 Prosthecobacter sp. | reverse complement strand
GCTGATCCCAGCCGGGCACTTTGCGCAGTTCCGTGAAGTTCAGCCCTTCAAATTGGGCGTAGTGACCGGCTGAAAAAGTGTTCTGGCCGCCCGTGATCTCGAGTGTGCCAAAGCCGCCGTCCGGCCCCGTGAGGTCGATGCTGGTGCGCACGGCATCTGGAGCCACCGCAAAGGGCAGCTCGCCCTCGGCGGCGAGGCAGCGCGCCGCTTTGACATCGTTCACCAGCCAGCTCTGGCCTGCGAGCACGAGACGCGAGCCCGCCGAGACATTCGTATCGATCCGCTCCGCCTCCGAGGCGCTCTGCTGAAAGCTCACCATGTAAAACCCCATCGCCTCCGCGATCCAACCCATGGTGCCTCCGCCAAAATCCGCGCACCATTCCGACCAGCTCCCATCGCCCCAGTGCAGGCGCAGGCGGCCGATGAGCGTGAAGCCGCGGCCCGAGTAGTGGCCCTTCGTTCCGATCTGCAGCGGCGAGAGGTCCGGCGGCAGCTCCGCCATCAAGCCGAAGGTCTCGAGCTGGAAATCCTTCCGCACCACCGCGGAACGGCAATGCTCGCAAACCGCAAAAACCGCGATGGATGAACGGAACGGCACCGGTGCTCCGCACTGCGGGCAGTCGTAACGGCGTGAATCGACAGATGGGAGCGGCTCGGGCAATGTGCGCCGATTCTCTCGGGAGTTGGCGGGTTTGGCAACTGAAAAATCGCAGTGAAAATGGATCTTCGGCCAGCCGTGGCCGAATCCCGTCTTGAAGGCCCGCCTGCCGTGGTGTTTACGCACCCGCTCCATGACGCGCCAACAAGCTGTGAACGCCTTTCGCTGGACCGCCCTCGCCGAGGCGGTGTCCTACCTCATTTTGCTCGGCATCGCGATGCCTTTGAAATACCTCTGGCAGATGCCGCTGGCGGTTAAAATCACCGGCTCGATCCATGGGGGGCTGTTCGTGCTGTTCTGCGCCACTCTCTGGCTCGCCATGCAGAAGGCCGCGTGGCCGCTCAGCCGTGCCGCCTTGCTTTTCGTGGCCTCGCTGCTGCCGCTCGTGCCGTTCTGGCTGGACCGTCGTGTAAAATCGTGGGCGGAGGGCGCGGCATGAAAAAGGTCACCATCTACAGCGACGGCGGCTGCCATGGAAATCCCGGTCCCGGGGCCTGGGCGGCTGTTTTGCAGTATGGAAAGCATGTGCGTGAGGTCACCGGCGGCACCGCCGCCACCACCAACAACCGCATGGAGCTCATGGCCGCCATCGAATCGCTCAACATGCTCAAGGAAGCCTGCGACATCGACTTCCACACCGACTCCGAATACGTCCGCAATGGCATCACACAGTGGCTTGCTGGCTGGAAACGCAACGGCTGGCGCACCGCGGCGAAGAAGGCCGTCAAAAATGCCGACCTCTGGCAGCGTCTCGACGCGGCGAACGCACGTCACACCGTCCGCTGGCACTGGGTCAAAGGCCACGCCGGCAACGACCTCAACGAGCGCTGTGACGAGCTGGTGCAGCAGGCCATCGCCAAAGTGAAGGAGAATCACTCTCCGGGAGAGCTCGCCGCTGCGCTGGAGCAGTTCAAGGCCGCGGAGGGCGCCTGATGCGGTCAGAGGCCGTGTTTAATACAGCACGTTCAGCAGCTCCACCTGAAAGGTCAGGTCAGCAAAGGGCGGGATCTTTGGCGGCGAGCCGCGGCTGCCGTAGGCCAGGTTGAAGGGGATCTGGACGAGCCACTTGTCACCGGGCTTCATCATTTGCAGCGCCTGGGTCCAGCCGGGGATCACCTGGCTCACGCCAAAGCTCGCCGGCTGTCCGCGGGAGTAGGAGCTGTCAAACTCCGTGCCATCCACGAGCGTGCCGCGGTAGTGTACCACCACCGTGTCGTTGATCGTGGGCCGTGTGCCACCGGCCGGACCGGAGGCCAGCACCTTGTAGCGCAGCCCGCTGCCCGTCGTCACATAGCCGGAGGCATCGGTGGCGGGCTTGGCGGCAGTCGCGGCGGCGGATTCAGCGGGCGCCGCATCCTTCTTGGATTCAGGGGACGAGCAGGCCGCCAGCAGCAGGGCGGAGGAAAGGGCAAAGGTCAGGACTTTCATGGAAAGGGAGTCGTTCTACACCGGGAAACGCCTTCACGGCAACCCCGATGGTGGGAATCAGCGCACGCCGATGCCTTCCAGCCACTTTATCGCATCTTCGGGCCAAACCTTCGCCTCACGCTCGCAGCGCAGGCCATAGCCATGACCGCCTGTTGGGTACAGCTTGAACTCATGCGCGATCTTCGCGGCCTTGAGTGCCGCGTGGTAAACCTTGCTGCCGACGACATGCGTTTTATCATCTTCGCTGTGAACGAAGAGCGTGGGCGGAATGCTGGCCTTGCGATTCAGATCGGGCGACACGCCGCCCTTCTTGTCATCGAGATAGGCCGGATACACGAGAATGGCGAAGTCCGGGCGGCAGCTCTGCTGATCCATCTCATCCACCGCGGCATACGACCGCTCCACCACCGGTGCGCTGGCCTTCGCAGCCAGATTGCCACCGGCTGAGAAACCGATCACGCCGAGGCGCTTGGGATCAATCTTCCACTCGGCCGCCTTCGCTCGCGTGAGGCTGAGCGCCCGTTGAACATCTTGAAAAGCCCCTTCGCGATTGTTTGGCGTGCGATACTTCAGCACAAGGGCACTGATGCCATTCTTGTTAAGCCACGCGGCGATCTCGGAGCCTTCTTTATCCATCACGCAGTAGCTGTAACCACCGCCCGGGCACACGATGATCGCTGGTGCCGCCTTGCCATCCGCCCGCTGAGCCGCAAACAAGCTCAGCGTGGGCTTGCTGACGTTCGTGATGCGCTGAAAGCCATCTTTGCGCTGCACCTCCGCTTCCGGCTCCTTCGCACCATTTCCGGGCATCCGCCCCTCCGGCCACACGTTGACGATGGTCTGAGCCGACATGAGCGATGTGCTGGCGAGAAGAAGAAAGAAGGCTCGAAACATGCATCTTCGAAACGGCTCTCTCCACGCCGTCTTACTCAGACGACGCCAAATCTCCGCGATGAGTGAGCCTGATCGAGCGTTGAAGGATGGCAGCCCATGATCAAAACACTCTCACTTATCGGCCTTTGTGCCCTGCTGACCTCCTTCACGGCTTTTGCCGATGACTCGTTGGCCAAGCTGCAAGCTCTCAAAATCGAGCACGCGGCTCAAGAGGATGTGCAGCGTGCTCCGAAGAGCGATAGCACCGTCGTGAAGCTGCTGCTGCAACCCGCGAAGGGTTCCAACATCAATGTCGAAGTCTGGCTGCCAGATACCGCGAAGTGGAACAGCCGTTTCCTCGGTCTCGGCAATGGTGGAGCAGCGGGAAAGATCAATTCAGGCTCGCTCGCAGGCTACAGCGCCGCCGGTTACGCCGTGGCGACCACCGACATGGGCACGGCTCCGAACTCGGACTCCGGCATCGGCAATCGCGAAGTGTGGAAGGACTTCGGCTATCGCGCCACGCATCTCATGACGGTGGCCGCGAAGCAGCTCGTGCAGGCCCATTACGGCAAACGACCCGAGTATTCTTATTTCAGCGGCGGCTCCACGGGCGGCCAGCAGACCTTGCAGGAGGCGCAGCGCTATCCCGAGGACTACGATGGCATCACCGCCGCCGTGCCCGCGCACTGTCGCACGCCGCTGCATGCCTACTTTTTGTGGAATGACCAGATCTTGAAGCAATGCCCGTTCACGAAGGAGCAGGAGGCGAATGTGATCGCCGCTGCGAATGAGTTCATGGCTCCGCGCGAGATCCCGCTCGCTGCGGGCAAGTTTGTCTCCGATCCGCGCTGCACGATACAGGACATCGAGGCGGTCATCGCCTTGGCTCGGAAAAAGGATGCGTCACTCACAGACGAACATGCCAAAGCCCTGCGAAAGCTCTTCGATGGCCCTCGCCATGCCAAAACGGGCGAGCGACTCTTCAACGGCATCCCGCTCGGGTCATCGCTGTCGGCGTCACACGGCCATTTGTATCTGTTTCAATGGGTCTTCGGCAAAGAGAAGCCGTTGGAGGCCATCAACTTCGACGACGACCTCGATGCCTACACGGCCGCGCTCGCGCCATATCTCAATGCGGAGAACGCCGATCTATCCGCGTTTCAAAAACGAGGCGGCAAACTCATCACCACCACCGGCGCGGCGGACTCGGTCGTGCCACCACAGGCGACCATCGACTACTACGAGCGCGTGGTCGAGCACTTCGGCAGCCTGGAGAAGGCGCAGTCGTTCTTCCGCCTCTACCTCGTGCCCGGCATGGCCCATGGTGGCGGCCCCGGCGTGAATCAAGCCCCCAACCTTCTCGACGCACTCCGGGCCTGGCGAGAAGATGGCAAGGCTCCCGAATCCCTCACCGGTTGCCACGTCGTGAATGGCAAAACCGAATGGGAAATGACGCTTCATCCTTATCCAAAGAAGACGGGATGGAATGCCACGACCTCCAGCTTCGAGGCTGTCGATGGACCTCGCGGCAGTGTGGAGCGAGTGGCTGAGCGTTTTCGTCCGGTGGCGAAAGAGTGAGGCAGTTACTTGAGGCCGTGTTTTTTGGCAAAAGGGTCCCACGAGGGATCGCGATGCCAGTCGTGCTCGATTTCATCGGCCATGCGCTCGGCGGCAGGCATGCCGAGCAGGCGGCTGACGACGTGGAGCGTCATGTCGATGCCTGCGGACACGCCGGATGAGGTGACGACATTTCCATCATCCACCCAACGAGCTTCGGGCACCCATTTCACCTTCGGACCGGGACGCGTGGCCATTTTCCAGTAGGCCTTGTTCGTCGTCGCGGGTCGTCCATCGAGCAATCCCGCCGCAGCGAGGATGGATGCGCCATTGCACACCGACATGGTGATCTCCGCCTGCGCCGAACGCTCCCTCAGCCACGCGATCGTCTCGGCATCCTTCAAGGCCTTCATCGCGCCAAATCCGCCGGGCACGAGCAGCAGATCGAGCTTCGGTGCGTCGGCGAATGACTTCTGCGCCACCAAAGCCACGCCCTGCGCCGAGGCGACCGGTCCCGCGCTTTTCGCAATGGTGACGAGCGTGATGTGCTTCTCCAGACTCCCCCAGATCTCCATCGGCCCGCAGGCATCGAGCATCTCAAAACCGGGGAACAGCAGCACGCCCAGCGTGCGCTTGGCCGCAGGCGCATCCGCTGCCGTGGCGGTGCTGACGAAAAGGAAAAGCGCGAAGAGAAGTCGGTGCATGGTGCGGTGAGTGACGTGCTGCGGGCGAGTGTATGACAGGCGCGGGCAAAAAGAGGAGGAGGCAAGGAGAGGAGCGCGGAGACTCTTGTCCGCGTTGGGATTCACTCGGCTTGGCCGCCATTTGGAAGATGCGGGCAGGAGTGCCCGCGCTCCTCTCTCATGCCCTCATCATCTCCGTGATCTGCTTCGTCGCGATGCCGATTGGGCGATCCAGCGGCACGCCGGCGCAGGTGAGCAGGGTGGTGAGCAGGTCGCCCTGATTGCCCTTCACGGTGTCGATGAAGCGGCCGGTGTTGAGGGAGCCGCCGCCTTTGCCGGCGAGGATGAAGGGCAGGTTTTCGCGGGTGTGCTTGTTGCCGTCTTCCAGGCCGCTGCCCCATAGCATGAGGCTGTTGTCGAGCAGCGTGCCGTCGCCTTCGCGGAGAGCGGCCATCTTTTTCACCATGTAGGCATACTGGTCGATGTTGAACTTCGTGATCGCGGCGACTTTGCGCACCTTTTCGGCCTCGTTGTTGTGATGCGTGGGGCCGTGGTGCGTGTCGCTGAAGCCGAGTTC
>JBKCXA010000108.1:0-2420 GCA_046316935.1 Prosthecobacter sp. | reverse complement strand
CATTTCCCTCCCCGAGGCCCCGCCGGATGCGCTCGACATCCCGGACGCCACCAGCATGCTCGGCGGCGGCTCGATGGGTAGCGGCGGCTTTGGTGGCGGTGGAGCCGGTGGTGGCTTCGGCAAAGGCATCGGCATGGGCGGCGCGAATGGCTTTGTGAGCCTGCCGCCGTCGATGCGCAGCCGATGCAGCACGCAGGAGCGTTTGGAGAAGCTCCGTCAAAACGGCGGCAGCCCGGAGTGCGAGGCCGCAGTGAGCGCCTCGCTCGAATGGCTCAAAGGAAAACAGAACGCCGATGGCTCCTGGGGCCGCAACAACAAGTGCGCCTACACCGGCCTCGCGCTGCTGTGTTACCTCGGCCGCTGCGAGACGCCCGATTCGCCCTTCTACGGCGACAACGTGACCAAAGGCATCCTCTACCTCATCGAGACGCAAAAGAAGCATCCGAAGAAGCTCTTCAGCGAATCCACCAAGGGCAACGCACCCGTCTATGAGCACGGCATTGCCGCCTACGCCCTCGGCGAAATGTACACACTGGCCCGCCTCGGCTCGAAATCCCTGCCCGGCATGCGTGAGGCCTTCGAGGAAGGTGTGAAGATCATCATCGACAACCAGCAGGACAGCGGAAGCTGGGTCTATGATCAGGAGACCGGCTTTTACGCGGGCAAAAAGAGCCGCGAGGACCTTTCCGTGGCCGGTTGGCAGTTCCAGGCGCTGAAGGCCGCCAAGAACACCAAGCTCAAAATCGCCGGACTCGACTCCGCCGTCAAAAAGCTCGTCGATTATCTTGAAGCCAAGCAGACCAAGGACGGCGGCTTCGGCGTGGCGAACCGCGATGCGCACTACAACCAGTGGTCGCTCTCCGGAGTCGGCATCCTCGGCTTGCAAACCATGGCCCACGGCAGCAAGACCGCCTCCGTGAAGAAGGGCCTGAAGTTCCTCCACGAGTTCCTCACCGCCGAGCCGCTCGATTGGAACAAAAACTGCAATCTCTACTGCTGGTATTACTACACCCAGGCCTTCTTCCAGGCCGGTGGTGAAGAGTGGAAGTTCTACAACCAGCAGTTCCTGCCGCAGATCCTCGCGGCGCAGCAGCCCGATGGCAGCTTCAAACGCGGCCGTCCAAACTGGCCCGCCGGCGACGCCGCAGATGAAATCTACCGTCAGGCGCTCTGCACCCTCCAACTCGAGGTCTTCTATCGCTACCTGAAGGTCGGAGATCGCGAGGAGCAGAGCTTCTTCGACAAGTGATCAGACCGGCCGCAGCACGCTCTTCACGACTTCGCCTTTGTGCATCTTTTCGAAGGCTTCGTGCCATTCGGTGACGGGCCACACGCCGCCGATGATGGGTTTCACGTCGAACTGGCCGCTGCTCATGAGGGCGATCACGCGTTCCCAGATCGGCCAGTTGTGGCTGAAGCTGCCTTGCAGCGTGATGTTCTTTTGCACGAGCGGATCGATGTTGAAGCCCAGCGGTTGCGGGCCCCAGCCGACTTTGGAAATCCATCCCGCAGGGCGCACAAGTTCGAGTGCGATTTTGAGCGTGATGCTGGCACCCGCAGCGTCGATGACGCCGTCACAGCCGAGTCCATCTCGCTCCATGGCCCAGGGCTTGGCGTCGCCGATGATGACTTCGCAGCCGTAGTGCTTGCGGGCGAGTTCAAGTCGATGCGCATCCTGCTGGAGCCCGACGATGGCGACTTGAGCGCCGCATTGTTTGGCCATGGCGGCGCAAAGGATGCCGATGGTGCCGGGGCCGAGCACGATGACGCGGTCGCCAGGCTCGATGCGGGCATTTTTGACGACGGCGTTGTAGGCGACGCAGCAGGGCTCGGTGAGGCAGGCCTGCTCGAAGGGCACATGATCGGGAACGTGATGCAAAATGCGGCTGGGCACGCGCACATACTTCGTCATGGCGCCATTCACGCCGTAGCCGAAGCCCTTGCGGGTGCTGTCGAGGTTGTAGAGGCCGCGACGCGTCATCGGGTTGTCTTTGGAGAT
Organism: Prosthecobacter sp.; assembly: GCA_046316935.1. Taxonomy (GTDB): domain Bacteria; phylum Verrucomicrobiota; class Verrucomicrobiia; order Verrucomicrobiales; family Verrucomicrobiaceae; genus Prosthecobacter. The sequence goes on along the minus strand of JBKCXA010000108.1, from coordinate 421 downwards.
GATCGCGGCGGTTTCGGAGACGACGCGGTCGCCTTCCTTCCAGCCTTCCACGTCCTTGCCGACCTCGATGATGTGCCCGCCGAACTCATGACCGAGCACGACCGGGTAATTCACCGGCCAGGAGTGATCGGAGGTCCACTGATGCAGGTCAGAGCCGCAAACGCCGACGTTGGCGACTTCGAGAAGCACGTCCTCAGCACCGATGGTTGGCTTTTCGATCTCACGGATTTCGACAGAGCCTTTTTCAGGCGCGTAATTGACGACAGCGGCGGATTTCATGGTGGGCAAACATGAATCAATCGCCCGATGGCGTCACGACAAAGAATACGCGAAATGCGACGCTCAAGGAGAGCGGTGGGTCGATGGCGATTCCTGGTTTGAGCGCTGCCACTCCAGCACGACGCGAAAGCCGGAGACGGGC
>JBKCXA010000107.1:0-5141 GCA_046316935.1 Prosthecobacter sp. | reverse complement strand
TGAACGAGGTGATCAGGATGATCACGGTGGCGGTGAAGAGATGGTCCTTGATCATGCCGCGTTAAACGGCCGGGCGGCGGAAAGCCTTGGAGGCTATTTTTTCGCGGCGCGGTCGAGGAAGTCACAGACGGCGGCGGCCATGGCGGCGACGCCGGTTTTGAGAGATTCCTCATCGCAGTCATACATGGGCGTGTGGCCGCCGTGGATGATGCCTTTCTCTTCGTTGGCCACGCCGAGGCGGAAGTAGAAACCGGGGACGACCTGCGCGAAGTAGCTGAAGTCCTCGCCACCCATGCCGGGGATGAGCTCGATGACGTTGTTCTCGCCGCAGACGCGTTGGAAGGAGGGAAGGGTGGCGGCGACGAGGTCTAGGTTGTTCTGGATGCTGGGATAGGTTTTGCGGTATTCCATCTCGTAGCTGGCGCCGTGGGCCTCGGTGATGCCTTTGAGGATGCGGTGCATCTGCTCGATGATGCCATCGCGAAATTCGGCGTCGTAGGTGCGGACGGTGCCGCCGAGCTCGACTTTTTCGGCGATGATGTTTTCGCGGTCGCCGCCGTGGATGGTGCCGATGCTGATGACGAGGGGCTGGCGGGTGTTGGTTTGACGGCTTTTGATCATCTGCAGGGCCATGACGGCCTCGGAGGCGACGGCGATGGCATCGACGCCTTTGTGCGGGGTGGAGCCGTGGGCCATCTTGCCTTTGATGACGATGTGAAAGCGGTCGCTGTTGGCATTGTCGATGCCGGGTGTGTAGCCGATCTGGCCGGCTTTGAGGTAGTGAACGCCGTCATCGGTGATGCCAGCGGGCTGCACGACGGCCGTGGTGTGCAGGCCGAAGATGGCGGCGGGCTTGGGATTTTCCATCGCGCCGTCGGCGACCATGAGCTTGGCACCCCAATCGCCTTTAAAGGTGGCGGGCATGGCCTCCTCGGCAGGTTGGAAGAGGAATTTGACGCTGCCGTGGACGAGGTCGCGATGCTTGGCGAGGAGCTCGGCGACACCCATGGCGCAGGTGGTATGCACGTCGTGGCCACAGGCGTGCATGACGCCGGGCACCTGCGAGCGGTAGGGCGTGCTGCGCAGTTCTTTGATGGGAAGGGCGTCCATGTCCGCCCGGACGGCGACGCAGGGTCCGTCGTGTGCGCCTTTGAGGATGGCGACGATGCCGTGCTTGGCGACGCCGGTTTTGATGTCGGTGAGGCCCAGTGATTTGAGGTGGGCTTCCACGCTTTTCGATGTGCGCGCTTCCTCGTTGGAGAGCTCGGGGTGCATGTGGATGTCCCGGCGGATCTCGACGAGCTTTGGAAACATGGCCTCGATGCTCTTCTGGAAGATGGCATCGCGGTTCTCCGCGGCGTGAAGGTTTCCAATGAGCAGGAACAGGAGGATGGTGGCTCGGTTCATGCCACGATTACGGCCTGAAAAGGGCGACTTGGGAACTGAAAAGTGCCGTGCGGGTCTTTCGTGGCAGTTTTTCCACTTACCGCAGGTAGATGAACTCGCTGCTCATGAGAAGTGTTTGAGCCAGCAGGGTCCAGGCGGCCTGCTCACGCTTGGCGGGATCGGCCTCGGTGGAGGCGAGCGTGGCGTCGGCGGCGGTGAGGAAGTCGCGGCAGCGGCGGAGGTCGGCCTCGGTGGTCTCGCGGGCGTAGGCAAGACCGCAGGCGGCGCGGATGCGGGACTCGAGGTCCGGCTGGGCGAGCAAACGCTTCGCCAAGGCCTCGGCGGCGGTTTGCGAGAGATCGCTGTTCATGAGCAGCAGGGCCTGCGGGGACACGACACTGCTTTCACGACGGCCGGTGGAGGTGGCGGGATCGGGGTAATCGAACTGCTGGAAGAGATCGTAGAGGTTGTTGCGAATGACGGGCAGATAGAGGGCGCGGCGAGTGCTGCCGTAGGTGGTGAAGTCCTTCGAGGTGTGGTTGAAGACGAACTCGCGGTTGCGGCGCGGAATGGTCTTGCCGCCGGTGGCAGTGTCGAGGGTGCCGGCGACGTGCAGCAAGGCATCGCGGATCTCTTCGGCCTCGAGACGGCGAATGGGGAAATGCCACAGGAGCTGGTTTTCCGGGTCTGCCTCGGCCATCTGGCGTGCCTCGCTGCTTTGCAGGTAGGTCTTGGAGGTCAAAATGAGGCGGTGGAGGGCTTTGATGCTCCAGCCATGATCGGTGAACCAGCGGGCGAGGTAGTCGAGCAGCTCGGGATGCGTGGGTTTTTGTCCCAGCAGGCCAAAGTTATCGACGGAGGAGACGATGCCTTGGTTGAAGTGCCAGGTCCAGATGCGGTTCACCGTGACGCGGGAGGTGAGCGGATGCTCTGCGCTGGCCAGCCAGCGGGCGAGCTCGAGGCGACCACTTTGATCGGGCTTGAAGGCAGGAGTTTCTTTTTTCAGCGAGGCCTGCACGACCTGCAAAAAGCCACGCGGCACTGGCTTGCCGAGCGAGAGGTGGCTGCCGCGGATGTGCACGGGCAGCTCTTTGAGAATTTTGGGCGAGTCCATGACGGCCAGCGCGGTGGGCAGGTCCGGCAGGTTGCTCTGCGTGCTCATCATCGTGTCCATCATCGAGCGAATTTTGTCCGCCACGGCCTTCGGATAGAGGATGATGGGCTCCGGTGGGAGGGCGAGGAAGCCTTTCGGGTCTTCAAGCGCTGCCTTGGCCTGATGCAGGAGGGAATTGCTACCCTTCTCGGCCTTGGAGTCTTTCAACGCGGAGGCCTGCTTGAACATGAGCGTGTAATACTCCCGCAGGTGCGAGACACCGCCACGCGTGCGCAGCGCCTCCTGCCAGGGTTTGAAGAACGGATGGCTCTCATTCGCGGCGAGCCACACGCGGCAGTTCAGTAGGATGTGAGGGCGCAGACCGGCTTTTTCGGCGATGGGGCGTGCTTGGCTCAAGGTGGGAGCGGCAGGCAGCGCGGCCGCATTCATGAGATAAGCCACCGCTTGCGAGCGAATCTCGTCTTTGAGCTTCTTAGTGGCTTCCGATTCGAGCTTGGCGATGGCGGATTTTTGCTCGTCGAGCACGCACTCGGCGGCCTTCACGTTCGCGAAGGCCTCAAAGTCGCCCATCGGTGCCTCAAAGGCGGTGCTGAGGGCACCGATGCGGTCGCTGCTGAAGCTCTCGGTGCTCTTGAAGATGGCGGCGAGGGCGTAGTAGTCCTCGTGCGGGATAGGGTCGAATTTGTGCTCGTGGCAGCGGGCGCAGCCGAGCGTCATGCCCATGAAGGCGCGGCCCATCACATCGATCTGCTCGTCGATCACATCCATGCGCAGCTTGTCCTTGTCGGGCTCGGCCAGCACTTTGGCACCGAGATTGAGGAAGCCGGTGGCGGTGATGCGGCGCTGGCGGGTGGCGATGTCCTTCGACTTCAACAAATCACCGGCGAGCTGCTCGATGAGGAACTGGTCGAAGGGCAGGTCATCATTGAAGGCCTTCACCACATAGTCGCGGTAACGCCACGCGGTGCCCAGCGCGATGTTTTCATCGAGGCCGTTCGAGTCGGAGTAACGCGCTACATCCAGCCAGTGGCGGCCCCACTTCTCGCCGTAGGCGTGGGAGGCCAGCAAACGGTCGATGAGCTTGTTCAGCGCGGCCTTCGGCTGCTCGCGATGCTCAGTGACAAAGCTCTCTACCTCCTGGGGCGTGGGCGGCAGGCCGGTGAGGTCAAAGGTGATGCGGCGGATCAAGGTGTGCGCATCGGCCTCTGGCGAGAGCTCGAGGCCTTTCTCGGCCAGTTTCGTCGTGATGAAGCCATCGATGGGATGATCACCCGCGGCTTGCTTGGGCACGGTGGGCTTCGAGATCGGGGCAAAGGCCCAGTGCTTCGTGCCTTCGGCGATGTTGATCGTGCGTGGACCACCGTGAGCGCCCTTCGCGGCCACCACCTCACGCGGATCAGGTGCGCCCATCTTCACCCATTCTTCGAGCAGCTTCACCTCTTGCGAGGGCAGGGCACCTTTCGGCGGCATCTGCATGTCTTGATTTTGATAGCGGACAGACTCGATGATCAGGCTTTTGTCCGGCTGGCCAGCCACGAGAGCCGGGCCGCTGTCGCCACCCTTCAAAATCGCCTCGCGGGAGTCGAGCGTGAGACTGCCCTTCGCCTTGCCCTTCTCCACGGAATGGCATTCGTAGCAGCGATTGATGAGGATCGGCCGGATGTTCTTCTCAAAGAAGGCCGTCTGCTCCGCCGACACCGCTCCCGCGCCACGAGTCATGCCCGTGGCGAGGCTGAGTGAGAGAAAGCTGATGGCTCCAAGTTTCACGCGAAGGATTTACGCCCTGAGAGCGGGATTCTTGCCAAGGCGGGCTGCCTGTGCGCCAGGCCTGTGACCTGGCCTTTGCCACATCGAAGAGGTGGCCTACACCAAGATTCGGCTTGGCATCCATCGCGGCGCACGCTTCGATCACCACACCATGAGCACCACCAGCCCCAAATGGCGCATCGCCGGCATCAATTTCGACCACTTTCACATGGGTGACCTGCTGCGGCAGACCTTTGAGCATCCGAATGCCGAGATCGTGGCCATCTGCGACGAGCAACCGGCCCGCATGCAGAGTGCCGCGAAGAACTTTGGCCTCTCCGCGGAGCAGGTCTTCACCGATCACCGCGTCTGCCTGGAGCAAACAAAGCCGGACATCGTCATTCTTTGCCCTGCGGCCTCGAAGCACGGCGAGTGGGTGGAGAAGGTCGCGCCCTTTGGCACGCATATCATCATGGAGAAGCCTTTCGCGGGCTCGCTGGCGGAGGCGGATGCGATGATCGCAGCGATGAAGCCGCACGGCAAACTGCTCACGGTGAACTGGCCGCTCGTGTGGGATGCCGGGCAGCAGACGGCGCATCGCCTCATCCTTGAAGGCGTCATCGGCGATGTGACCGAGTTTCATCACCACGGCGGCAATCGCGGCCCGCTCTACCACGGGGCCGACAAGATCGAAAACGAGCCCACCGCCGCCGAAAAAGCCGCGAGCTGGTTTTACAGCGCCGCGCAGGGCGGTGGATCGCTGCTCGATTACATGGGCTACGGCACCACGCTCGGCACCTGGCATCTCGGTGGCAAGGTGCCGCTGGAGGTCACCTGCACCTGGAGCACCACACCGGGCCTCGAAGTCGATGAGCACAGCATCACCGCCATCCGT
>JBKCXA010000106.1:0-6385 GCA_046316935.1 Prosthecobacter sp. | reverse complement strand
GACGGCGCGTCGGATGTTAGAGTGCCGACATGGATGGCACGAAGTCTAAGTTCAATCACTATTTTAGTCAGAACCATGTTCGGCTCCCCAGCGCCCGGAAGATCCTCGCAAACCCAGGTTGCCTGTCCTCGTTGAGGAGGTCATGCGCCGCCTCGCTCTTCTCTTCCTAGCCGCCAGTTCTGCTTGGGCGGCTCAACCGAACATTCTGTGGCTCGTGGGCGAGAATTTGACGCACGACCTCGGCTGCTACGGCTCGAAAGACGTGCATACACCGCATCTGGACCGCCTCGCGAGCGAGGGCGTGCGATACACGCGGGTGTTTGCGACGAATCCGGCCTGCGCACCGAGCCGCAGCGCCTTTTTCACCGGCATGTATCAGACGAGCACGGATACGCAGCACATGCGCTCGCATCGCAGCGATGCCTTCCGCCTGCCGGAGGGTGTGCGGCCGGTGACGCAGCGGATGCGTGAGGCGGGCTTCTTCACCGCGAACATCAAAACGGTGAACGGCGAGGCCGTTGGCACTGGCAAGCTGGACCTCAACTTCGTCAACGAAGGCTCGATCTACGATGAGAAGTCGGAGGACTGGAGCACGCTGAAGGCGCGGCAGCCCTTCTTCGCCGTGGTGAACAGCGTGGAGAATGAATACGACATCTATGACCGCCAAAGCGGGAAGAAGGAACGCGTGGAGTGGGTGAGCGAGCGGGAGCATGTGAAGCATGCGAAGCCGGACAGCGTGACTCCCCCGCCCTACTACCCGGATCACCCGGTGGTGCGTGAGGAATGGGCGCGGTATCTGAACAGCGTGAGCGGCATGGATGTGCGCATCGGCAAGGTGCTGGCGCAGCTCGAAAAGGATGGTTTGGCGGAAAACACGATCGTCATCTTCTTCGGCGACAACGGTCGGCTCGATCCGCGCGGCATCCACTGGTGCCACGACAGCGGTTTGCGCGTGCCGATGATCATCCGCTGGCCGCAAAATGGGGCGCATAAGCCGGGCAATGTGGATGAAGGTATTCACAGCCTCATCGATGTGACAGCGACGACGCTCTCGCTGGCTGGCATCACACCGCCGCTGACGATGCAGGGACGGGTTTTCCTTGGTGAGAGAGCTGCTGAGCCGCGTCGCTTTGCCTTCGCGGCACGGGATCGGATTGACGAGACCCGCCAACGCATCCGCAGCGTGCATGACGAGCGTTTTCAATACATCCGCACGATCTCCAGCGGGCCGACTTTTGCCTCGCTGAACCGCTACAAGGAAAAATGCTTCCTCATCGTGCCGCTGATGCGGCAACTGCATGCGGAGGGCAAGCTCACCGGCGCGGCCCGTGAGCTGATGGAGCGAAAAGGGCCCTGTGAGGAGCTATACGACACGCAGGCCGATCCGCATGAGATCGTGAACCTGCTCGACTCGCCGAAAAGCGAGCATCGCGAGGCTTTGAGCCGGCTCAGGGCTGCTTTAGACACCTGGATGATCGAAACCAACGACCAGGGAGCCATTTCGGAGCCGGAGGGCGTGGTGGCACCCTTTGCGAAGGAGATGCACGAGTGGTTCGGACCCCCGGCCTGGGCACGCTGAAGGCGGCTCACGCCGCCACCGGCTCGAACGAGGTGCCGCAGCCGCAGCTTCTGGCTGCGTTCGGATTGCGGATGCGGAAGCCTGCGTCGTTGAGGGCGTCTTCGTAGTCGAGCTGGCACTCGCGGAGGTAGTCGAGGCTGCCTTGATCGACGAAGACGGAGACACCGTGATTGGTCTCGATGGCATCGCCTTCGACGGGGGCCTGGATTTGCATGACGTATTGCATGCCAGCGCAGCCGCCTTTCTCCACGCTGATGCGCAGGCCATGGTCCGCCGGAGCGTTTTTTGCGGCGATGAGGTCTTTGAGGTGGCTGGCGGCGGCTTCGGTGATGGAAATCATGGCCGGATGATGCACGCATGCGGCGGGATTGCAAAGCGCGGGCATGCGTCCAAGGTGGCCGCCCCTTCCCCGCCCTTCGCATGTCCCGCATCCGCATTCTTCCCGACGCACTCGCCAGCCAGGTGGCGGCCGGGGAGGTCGTGGAAAGGCCCGCCGCCGTCGTGCGAGAACTGGTAGAAAACAGCCTCGATGCCGGTGCGGGCCACATCGAGGTCCACGCCCAGCGTGGTGGCATGGCGATGCTCAAAATCGTCGATGACGGCAGCGGCATGGACCGCGAGGACGCGATGCTTTGCCTCGAACGCCACGCCACGAGCAAGATCCGCACGAAGGACGACCTCGCCGCCATCAACACCTTCGGCTTCCGCGGTGAGGCGATGCCGAGCATCGCCAGCGTGAGCCGCTTCCGCCTGGCCACGCGTGAAAAAGACGCGCTGGTCGGCACGGAGGTGGAGGTGAATGGAGGCAAGCTCGTCGAGGTGCGTGACCACGGCGGCTCCAGCGGCACCACCATCGAGGTGCGCTCGCTTTTCTTCAATGTGCCCGCCCGACGGAAATTCCTGCGCACGGAGCCCACGGAGTTTTCCCACGTCGAGCAGCAGGTGCTGCTGCATGCCATTGCGAATCCGCATGTGGCCTTCACGCTGACTCACAATGGCGATCTCACCTTTCATCTTCCGGCCACGCGGGATCTGCTGGAGCGCATTCGCGGCCTCATGGGCGATGAGCTCGCGAATCGCTTGCTCAAGGTCGAGGAGCAGACGCATCACGGCGTGACCGTCTCCGGCTACATCGGCGGCCCCGGCATGAGCCGCTCGAACCGCCAGATGCAGGTCACCTACCTCAACGGCCGCCCCATCGAGAGCGCCAGCATCTCGTATGGCCTGCGCGAGGGCTACCACACGGCGCTGATGAAGGGCCAGCACCCGGTGACCTACCTTTTCATCCAGATGGATGCCCACGCCTTCGACGTGAACGTGCATCCCGCGAAGAAGGAAGTGCGCTTTCACGATGGAAACGGCGTGCGCGATGCCATCGCAAGAGCCGTGAGCCGCACGCTGGAGACCGCCAACAAGCTCCCCAGCGGTCACGCCCCGATGCGCCCTGCCCCCGCGCCCGCTCCCACCATCGAAGCCGAGCCGCCGAAGCAGGAAATCCTACGTCTCGCCGTCGAAAAGCAGTCCCCACCGCTCAAACGCGAGTTTGAACCGCCGAAGCCTGTCATCGCGGTGGAACCTCCGAAGCCTGTTTCGATGCCTCCAGAGCCCAAACCGGCTCCGGAGCCGAAAAGCGAGCCCGAGCCCAAGACCGAGATGCCCGATTTCCGCATCATCGGCGTGCTGCAGAAGCTTTACGTGCTGATGGAAAGTCCCGAAGGCCTCGTCTTGATGGACCAGCACGCGGCGCATGAGCGGGTGAACTTCGAAAAATTCCGCCGCGCCCTCGAAAGCGGCGGCGTGCCCTGCCAGCGCCTGCTGATGCCCGTCACGCTGCAAACCACACCGCGTGATTCGGACCTGCTGCGCCAAAATTTGGCCTCACTGAGCCGTCTCGGCATCGAGATCGACTCCTTCGGGCCGAACACCTTCAAAGTGGAAGCCCTGCCCGCCTTTTTGAAGACCGACGATCCCGCCGCATGGCTCGATGGCGTCATCGAAGAACTCAGCAGCCTCAGCACCAAGACCTCCTCGCTCCGCCTCAGCGAGGACGCCATCGCCACCACCGCCTGCCGCGCCTCCGTGAAGAGCAACGACGTGCTCAGCATCCCCGAGCTGCAAGGCCTGCTCAAAGACCTCTTCGCCTGCGAAATGCCCTACTGCTGCCCCCACGGCCGCCCCACCCTTGTCCAAATCGGCACCGCCGAGCTGGAGCGGAAGTTTGGTCGAAGAGCGCCGCAGTGAGGATGGAGAGTGTTTTCCTCCGGGGGCCACCGTCTTGCAAACATTCCGCCACTATGGCAAAATCTGCCCCATGATCACCTCAACTCCAAAAGACCCCAAGGAACTGCGCCCGCTGCTGCACGCGGAGGTGGACAGGCTCACCGATGACGATCTGGAGCTGGCGCACGCCGCTCTCGTTGAGATTGAAGTCCGTCGCCTCACCGATGAGCTGGGCAAGGCCACCGAGGCAGCTTGGAGCGCCGGAGACATCACCGAGGAGAAGATCGCCGAGGCCGTCAAAGAATACCGCGGCACCCACCCGTCACACCGATGACGGTCTGCATGGACACCAATGTGGTGCTGACCATGTTCAAGCCCACTCATCGAAACCACGCCATCTTCCTCGCATGGGCAGCGGGCCGCTTTGCCTGGGCCGTCAGCACGGAGATTCTCCTCGAATACGAAGAGATCATGACCCGCCTCGGCTCCTCAGCTTATGCCGCACACGCTCTGCGCACCATGAGCATGATTGGTTCTCTGCGCCGAGGCAGCCTCATGGAGGTGACTCCCAGCTTTTCCTTCCGCACCATCTCCGCCGACCAAGACGACGACAAATTCGCCGATTGCGCCATCGCCGCGGATGCTGACCTCATCATCACCGCCGATCATCACTTCCAGGTCCTCATCGACAGCGGTTACAAGCCCCAGCCCATCACACCCGAGGATTTTATTGTCCGGCATCTGACGGCCAAAGCCGCGCCATCGGCCAAGTTTCGTGAGAAAGCATGACGCTCCCACGTAGATAGCAGCCAGTTCCTCCCATGCAAACACCGCTGTTTCGTCCCTCGATGGACCGCCGGGCCTTTTTGACGGCCTCGACGGCGGGACTGGCATCGCTGGGCTTTGGCGGTGGTTTGCGAGCATCTACCGCGCCAACCGTTTCGCTGCCCACGCTGGCGAAACCGGCCAAATCGACGGTGCTGTTCTTCCTCTGCGGCGGCTCATCACACATCGACATGTGGGACATGAAGCCGGAGGCACCGCTGGAGTATCGCGGCGAGTTCAAACCGATGCGCACGACCGGCGATGACATCGTTTTATGCGAGCATCTGCCGCTGCTGGCCAAGCAAGCGCATCGTTTCGCGATGATTCACGGCATCACCGATGGCGGTCGTGCCACGGGTGATCATCACGCGGGTTACTATTACAATCTCACCGGCCACGCACCGGACCCCACCTTCAAGCAGCAGGGCAATGACCGCCGTCCCTATCCCGAGGACTGGCCTTACATGGGCAGCGTCGTCACGATGAAGCGTCCGCAGCATCCCACGCTGCCCTCCCTCATCACGCTGCCGCACAAGCCGAGCAAACTGCCCTTCACGCGCCCCGGCCAGTTCGCGGGCCGCATCGGCATGGAGTTCGATCCGTTCATCCTGAATGGCAGCTTTGAGCAGCCGCTCGATTTCGCCGCGCCGACGATCAGCATCGGCGGCAGCATGACCGCGCAGCGCATGCAGGACCGTCAGGGTCTGCTCAGCGCCCTCAACAGTGCTCGGCGCGATCTCGATCATGAGATGGCCGTGCAAAACTACGCGAAGCAGCAGGAGCGTGCCTTTGATCTGCTCGCCTCCAGCGGCACCGCGAATGCCTTCGACATCAAATCGGAGCCGCTGGCCCTGCGAGAACGCTACGGTCAGCACATCAACGGCATGAGCCTCCTCATGGCCCGCCGCATGGTCGAGGCCGGTGTGCCCTTTGTGACTGTGTTCTGGAAAGAGGACGAAGGCCTGCACAAGAAATGCAAAAGTGCCGGCGGCTGGGACACGCACGGAAATAACTTCAACTGCCTGCGCGAGGACCTCCTGCCGCAGTTCGACCAGTGCTTCAGCGCCTTCCTCGAAGACCTCGCTTCACGTGGTTTGCTCGATGAGACGCTCGTCCTCGTCACCAGCGAGATGGGCCGCATGCCAAAGGTCGGCGATCGCCGCAGCGGCGGTCCGCTGGGCGCCGGTCGCGATCACTGGACCGCCTGCATGAGCGTGCTGATGGCCGGTGCCGGCATCAAAGGCGGCCAGGTCGTCGGCGAAACGGATGCCCGCGCCGAGTATCCCAAAGATCGCCCCATCTACCCCGAGGACATCACGAAGACGGTCTATTACGCCATGGGCATCGACAACCTCGACGCCAAGGACCGCCTCGGGCGCACCTACAACCTCCTCGAAGAGGGCAAGGCGCTCACGGAGCTGTTTTGAGGGCTTTTGAAGGCGGGTGAGCGGGTGGTGGCTCGACCTCGCTTGACCAAAAATCGGGACCCGCTACTCTCCCGGCCCCCAAACCCTAAAAAACACACCACCATGAGCCAGACCCACGAATTCCAGGCCGAAGTCAAACAAGTCCTCGATATCGTCATCCATTCGCTCTACACGGATCGCGAGATCTTTCTCCGTGAGCTCGTCTCCAACGCGTCCGACGCGATGGAGAAGATGCGCCTCACGCAGCTCACGGAGAAGGATGTCTTCGATGCCAAGGCCGAGCTGCAGATCAGCATCACCACCGACGAGACGGCGAAAACCATCACCATCGCCG
>JBKCXA010000105.1:0-4552 GCA_046316935.1 Prosthecobacter sp. | reverse complement strand
GGTACACTCGTGCCATAGGCCGTGGTGGGGCCGTATTCGATGACGACTGTCGTTTCCTGGCCGCGACTATCGATGCGGGCATTGAAGGTCAAAGTGGAGGGTGAGAGGCCGCTGGCAGGCAGCAACTCGATGAGTGGCGCCACGGGTGCCTCCACTCCGCCACCATGGAAGCGGGCAAAGAAGAAATCCGTGTTCGTGCCGGTGGCCTCGACGTTGGCGAGCGCCCTTTCTCCTGCTTCCCCAGCTCCGAAAGTGGCTGAGGGTGGCTGAAAGGTGCCGGCGACGAAGAGACTGCCATTTGGCAGGGCCGTGACGGCCTGCACGGTATCGGAATTGGCCCCGCCGCCGCGTTTTGCCCAGATGAGGCTGCCGTCTTCGCGGGAGAACTTCGCCGCGAAGACATCCCCCCCTGTGCCAAGGTTGGCAAAGCTCACGGCACCGCTCTCTCCAGGGCCGAAGGTGATGGAAGTTGTGGCGAAGGAACCGGCTAGGCCGATATCCTGCTCTCCGAGGATGGCGAGGCCGTTCACGGTGTCTATGGCGCTGCCACCTGTGGTCTTTGCCCAGCGCAGGGTGCCGTCCCCGCCTGAGAAGCGAGCCACGTAGAGTTTGTTGTTGGCCGTCGGCGCAGTGAGTGTGGTCTGACGTGACTCGCCGATGCCGAGTTGCATGCTGCCGTTTGGATAAAGGCCGGTAAGCATGACACTGTCATCTGGCAGCACCAGCATGGCAGCCGCCGAATCCGCACCAGAGCCACCCGCTCGCTTCGCCCAGATTTGGGTGCCTGTGGCACCCGCGAGGCGCAGCAAGAACACATCCGTAGAGCCGAGCGTGGTGAAGGACTGCGTGCCAAAGGTGGCCGTGGCAGAGGTGAAGGTGCCCGCGACGGCCACATCCCCGTTGGAGAATGTCTGCAGCACCGTCGGAGCCTCGGCCCCTGTGCCGCCACCGGCATTTTTCGCCCAAAGCAGTCCGCCAGCACTATCAAAGGCCGTCACCATCGAGTCCGCAGTGCCTGCGGCACCCGTGTTGGTGAGTGTGGTGGCCGAGCCGCTTATGGAGAGCGTTGCGGAAAGCATGCTGCCTGCAAAAGCCACACCGCCTGAGGGCAGTTGGGCGAGGCTTAGCGCGGAGTTTTCAGTAGTGGCGCTGCTGCCAAAAGTGCGGGCCCACAGCGCAGTCCCATCCGATGCCTGAAATTTAATGAGGAAGTAGTCAGTGGCTGCTCCACCTTGGTTCGCCAGAGTGACTCCTGGGGCGATAGTGATGGTGGTCGTGGTGCCGTAACCGCCGGCAATGGCGATGTTACCATCCGAAAGGGCGAGCATTTGCGTGACAGAGTCACCTCCAGTGCCTCCAAAGCCCTTGGCCCATGCCAGCGTGCCATCCGGCAGGTATCGTGTCACGAAGGTGTCATTGCCACCACCGTTGGTGAGTGTGACACCTTCAAAGGTGGCCGGAGCGGAACTATAGATGCCTGAGATGACAACCGAGCCATCTGGCAGCGGTGCGATGGCATTCACGGCATCAGTGCCCGTGCTTCCGCCACGCCTGGCCCACATGAGGCCTCCATTTTTGTCAAAACGGGCCACAAACACATCTGCAAGGCCGGCTGAGGTGAGCGTGACCTGATCCACGCCCGCTGTGCCGAGCACCAATGGCGCTCCATTGAAAACACCCGCCACCACCACACCGCCATCCGGCATCGCTGCCACGCGGTTGGTGCCTGACTCCGCTCCTAGGATGCCTCCAGAGCGTGCCCAGGCCACATTTCCGGTGTTTGGCTGTCCCAGCCCCATCTGCACGAGAGTGGTGACGGTGTTGGAGGCATTCCCTGCGCTGTCTGTGGCCGTGAAAGTCACCGTCGCCGTCTCACCGATGCCTAAGACGATGTCTCCTGGGATCGGATCCTGCGTGATGGTGCCGTCACCGGGCCGGTTGTCCGAGTAGGCGACGATGCCGCGCAGGTCCGGCAAAGACATTGCCAGTGTGCCCGGCTGGCCGATGAGCCAGGTGGCGGGCGCGGTGATGACGGGCGCGATGGTGTCGTCCACCGTCACGGTGACCGGGATGTCAAAGGACGCCTCATCCGTGTCATTGCAGAGGATGCTCACCACCGCGTTCTGCACTGGCGGACCTTCCAGGGAGGCGGTGACAGTGAAGGTGACCGTGCCCCCCGGCTGGATGGCCAGCGTGGCGTTCGGCTTGCCCTGCACAAAGAAAGAAGCGGCGTCCGTCCCGCCGATGGTGATGTCACTGACATAAAGCAGGCCGGTTCCATTATTCTTGAAGGTAAAGCTACGGGTGGGCGGAGTGCTATGGGTGCCAAAGTTGTAGCTGCCGGTGTTGTCCGTCCGTTCCACTCCCGTGGTATCAGTGCCCTCATACACGGCAATCTCCGGCTCAGCCCCCAGATCGAGGCTGAAAAGCTCCGTGCTCAAAATCGAAAGCAGATTGGCAGCAAAGTACAAGCGGCTGCCCGCCGGTGTGAGCAAAGTGGGAGATGCCCCGATGCCGCCAGAATACAGGTCAGCCAGGAGCTGTGTGCCCAAAGAGGTGCCATCCGTGCGCCAGAGCTCCACTCCATAGCTAGGATGGTTGGCGGTGAAGTAAATATAGCCCCCGGCGGATGTCAGATTAGCAGGCGAGGAGCCGGTGCTACCTGGATAGATGTCACGAATTTGGTAGGTCCCTGTTGCGGTGCCATCCGTGCGCCAAAGTTCGGCACCGAAGCTATCAGTGGCTAAAAAGTAGAGGATGCCATTATGAACGCGGAAATTCGCGCTGAAGGAGCTGTTCACCCCCGGATTGATGTCTTTGAGCATGTAGGTGCCCGCGTCGGTGCCATCGCTGCGCCATAGCTCGCTTCCATTGACCCCGTCGGATGCTGAAAAATAGAGCACCCCGTTGTAAGTCATGAGACTCGCCGGGGAGGAATTGCCGGTCCCTGGATTGATGTCCTTCACCATCACCGTCCCTGCATCCGTGCCATCCGTGACCCACAGTTCAATTCCATTCACCCCATCATTGGCGGAGAAGAAAATCAGGCTGCCCACCTGGGTGATATTGGTCGGCGAGGAACCGGTGGCGGCAGTGGTGTGGATGTTTTTGACCATCACCGTGCCCGCATTCGTCCCATCAGACTTCCATAACTCCGCGCCATTCGTGCCGTCATTGGCCGAGAAGTAGAGCAAACTTCCCACCGCCACAGGCACGCCGATGCTGGAGCCTGCGTTGGCGGTGGGGTTGATGTTTTTCACCAGCACCGTGCCGCCGGAGGTGCCATCGCTCTTCCACAGCTCCTGCCCGTTGGCCGTCGTATCTGTGGCGGCAAAGAACAAAGTACCCGCCACGTTGCGCAGCAGCACCGGATTGGAGGAGGAGAAGGCAGTGGGGTTGATGTTTGCCACCATGACGGTCCCCGCGCTGCTTCCATCGCTCTTCCACAGCTCCGTGCCGTTCGTGGCAGTGTCCACGGCAGAGAAATAGAGCGTCGAATTCACCACCGAAAAATTAGCTGGAGAGCCAGACAAGGAACCCACCTGGATGTCCTTCACCAACACGGTCCCAGCATTTGTGCCATCGCTCTTCCACAGCTCCGTGCCAGCAAGACCATCCGTGGCCGAAAAGAACACTGTGGAGCCCACAGCAGTCACATTGGCGATGGCTGCGCTCGCATCACCCGACAATCCCTCTGGAAGCCGGAAAGTGCCCGCTACCGTGCCATCACTGCGCCAGAGCTCGAGGCCGGTGACGCCATCTGTAGCTCCAAACAGCGCCAAAGTGCCCAGATTCACCATCGTCGTGATGCTTGAACTGCCCGTCCCCACATTGATGTCCTCCACACGCACCGTCGTGGTGCCGTTCGTCTTCCATAGCTCAGATCCGTTTGTGGCATCCGCCGCATAGAAGAACAGCGAGCTGCCAACTGCTGTCAGCAGGCTTGGATTGGAGCTGCCATTGGCTGCGGTGTTGATATTTGCCACCATCACCGTGCCTGCATTGGTGCCGTCCGTCCTCCACAGTTCCACCCCGTTCGCCGTCGAGTCGGTGGCGGAGAAGTACAATGCCGCCCCCAAGGGGGTGAAGCCCGAGGGCGTCGAACCCGTGGCACCTGAGAAGATGTCTTTGACCAAAACCGTGCCTCCAGAGGTTCCGTCAGACTTCCACAGTTCAGCTCCCGCCAACGCCGTGACAGCCCGGAAGTAAAGGGTGCCGTTCCAGTTAAACAAACCAGCAGGTGAGGAGGCGCCGGTGCCTGCGTTGATGTCCAGCACGATGCCCGTCGTAGTGCCGTCGGACTTCCACAACTCCACACCTGTAGTGCCGTTCGTGGCGGAGAAATACAGCGTGCTTCCGATCGCGAGCAAGTTCGCAGGGCTGGAGCTGGCTCCTGCGGTGGCATTGATATTGCTCACCATCACCGTGCCTGCCGAGGTGCCGTCGGACTTCCACAACTCCGTGCCATTGGTGCCGTCATTGGCCGCGAAAAACAACGTGCCGTTCACATTCGTCAGGCTGGTGATGCTGGAACTCGTGCTCGTGCCATTGA
>JBKCXA010000104.1:0-4885 GCA_046316935.1 Prosthecobacter sp. | reverse complement strand
CAGAAGCGCGGTCCCTGCACCGCCCGTCGTCGTTTTCTCGCCCAGTCCGCCGCTGCGATCGGCTTTCCCACCATCGTGCCGGCCAGCGTCTTTGGTCAGAACGCCCCTTCCAAGAAAATCACCATGGCCGTCATCGGCTGGGGCATGATGGGACCGTCAAACACGAGCAAATTCCTTGGCGAGGCTGACTGCCAGATCGTGGCCGCTTGTGACATCGACAAGCGGGCGCTGCAAAAGGCGCTCGACACCGTGAACGGCGCCTACAAGAACCAGGACTGCAAAGGCTACCACGACTACCGCGAAGTGATGGCCCGCAAGGACATCGACACCGTCATGCTCGCTGTGCCGGACAACTGGCATGCCCTCACCGCCATCGAGGCGGCAAAGAACGGCAAGGACATCTATGGTGAGAAGCCGCTCGCCCGCACCATCGCCGAGCAGCAGGCCATCGTGAAGGCGGTGCAGAAGCACGGCCGCATCTGGCAGACCGGCTCCTGGCAGCGCAGCGAGTCCAATTTCCGCATCGGTGCCGAGGTCGTGCGCAACGGCCTCATCGGCAAGCTCCGCGAGGTGCACGTCGGCCTGCCCGCCGGGCACAACGACTTCGCCAAGACCGGCGACAAGCGCAGCGTCACCCCGCCGCCGGCCGAGCTCGACTACGAGACGTGGATCGGCCCTGCCACCATGCGGGACTACATTGAGTGCCGCATTCACAAGAACTGGCGCTGGGACTACAACATCGGCGGCGGCCAGCTTCTCGACTGGATCGGCCACCATTGCGACATCGCGCACTGGGGCATGGACTGCGACAACAACGGCCCCATCGAGGTGAAGCCCATCCAGGTGGACATGCCGCCGCGCACCGACATCTGGAACACCGCCACCAAATACCGCGCCGAGGCGAAATATGCCGGTGACATCACCATGACCATCGCCGGCGGTCATGGCGACATTCAGATGGGCACAAAGTGGATCGGCACCGACGGCTGGGTTTACGTCAACCGAGGCGGCACCTACGACTGCTCGAATCCTGCCTTCAAAAAGGTCATCAAGAAGCGTCAGAACGAAAAAGACCCAAACAGCCCCGTCGTCGAAGGCTCCACCGCGCCGAAGCTCGGTGATGATGTCATCAAGACACGCCTTTACGAGACGCCGGGCCACTGGCGGAACTTCCTCGACTGCGTGAAGAGCCGCCAGCCCACCGTCACGCCGGTGGAAACGGCGCATCACAGCGCCATCCCCGGCCATCTGGCCCTCATCGCCATGATGGTGAACCGCCCCCTCAAGTGGGACCCCGCCAAGGAAGAGATCATCGGCGATGCCGAAGCCTCCAAACTGCTCGGTCGTGAGTATCGCGGCCCGTGGAAGCTGGAGGCGTAAGCCAAGATGAGAGCTGGCGCCGCCTTCTGGCGAATGCGCCTACTGAATGAAGAATCCCGCCCTCGGACAAAAGGGCGGGATTTTTCGCGTTTAGGGCACGCTTGAAATCCTCCGTCCTCATTCTCGCTGTCGCGTGCGCCCTGCCTTGCCGGGCGGCGGTGGAGTTCAGTCGAGACATCCAGCCGATCCTCAGTGAGAATTGCTACCACTGCCATGGTCCGGATGCGGAGCAGCGCAAAGGTGATCTCCGGCTCGATGAGGAAAAGGCCGCGAAGAGCGGAAAAATCATCCTTATGGGCAAACCGGACGAGAGCGAGCTCATCCAGCGCATCTTCTCGCACGATCCCGATGAGGTGATGCCGACTCCGAAGAGCAATCGCAAGCTCACCGACACGCAGAAACAGCTCTTGAAGCAATGGATCGCCGAAGGAGCCAAGTGGGGCAAACACTGGGCCTTTGAGCCGGTGATTCGGCCGAAAGTGCCCGCCGGGGCCAAACATCCCATCGACGCGTTTGTTCGCCAAAAGCTCGCTGCGGCCGGTTTGGAGCCCAATCCGCCTGCGTCGCGTGAAACGCTCGTGCGAAGGCTTTCGCTCGATTTGACCGGTCTGCCGCCGAGTGAGTCGAAGGCGACCTCATTGACCGAATTGACGGATGAACTTATGGCGAGCCCGCATTTCGGCGAGCGCTGGGCCTGGGACTGGCTCGATGCGGCCCGCTATGCCGACACAAACGGCTACCAGGGCGATCCTGAGCGCACGATGTGGCCTTGGCGTGACTGGGTGGTCAGCGCGATCAACGCGAACATGCCTTACGATCAGTTCACCGTGTGGCAGCTCGCGGGTGATCTTTTGCCGAATGCCACCAGCGAGCAAAAACTCGCCACCGGCTTCAATCGCAACCACATGATCAATGGCGAGGGCGGTCGCATCGCGGAGGAGACCCGCGTGGAGAACGTCATGGACCGCGTGGAGACCACCGGCACCGTATGGCTGGGACTCACGATGCAGTGCACGAAGTGCCACGACCACAAATTCGACCCGCTGACGATGCGCGACTACTACGCGCTCTACGATGTCTTCAACCAAACGAGCGAGGACGGCAAAGGCCGCAGTGGTCAGGCCGCGCCTGCGATGGATTTGAGCACGCCTGCCGAGCTGGAGCGCAGCAAGAAGGCGAATGCCGCGGTGAATGCCATCGCGGATGAGGTGGATGCCTTTGAGCTGAAAAAGTTTCCGCGTCCGGCGGGCAAACCGCTCACGGAATCGGCCGCGTTTGATCTGCCGGGCAATCTTCCGGCCTACATCGCGAAGACGATCCCGCGCAATCGCGGCGTCGATCCGCTGCTGGAGGCCATCGGCTACTTCAAAGACAAGGATCGCGACTACACGAAGCTGCTGCAGCGTCTGCTCGCCGCGCAGCGCGAAAAGGTCGCTGCCAGCAACGCGGTGACAAAGGTCATGGTCATGGACACGCTGCCGCAGCTGCGGGAGACTTTTCAGCTCGACAAAGGCGCCTACGACAAGCCCACGACGACGAAGGTGAGCTTCACCACGCCCGCCGTGCTGCCGCCGCTGCCGAAAGACGCACCAAAGAACCGACTCGGCCTCGCGCAGTGGCTCGTGAGTCGTGACAATCCGCTCACGGCTCGCGTGACGGTGAACCGCTTCTGGCAGTCGCTCTTCGGCATCGGCCTCGTAAAGACCGCGGAGGACTTCGGTGTGCAGGGCGAGGTCCCACCGCATCGCGAGCTACTCGACTGGCTCGCCGCCGAGTTCATGGAGAGCGGTTGGGATGTGAAGCATCTCATCCGGCTCATCGTCACAAGCGAGACGTATCAATGCAGTTCGCAGTTCTCGGTTCGCAGTTCTCAGTTCGACCCCGAGAATCGGCTGCTCGCTCGTGGCCCACGCTTTCGCATGCCTTCGTGGATGCTGCGGGATCAGGCGCTGGCACTTTCAGGTTTGCTGAAACCACAGCTCGGCGGGCCAAGCGTGAAGCCTTACCAGCCCGAGGGCATCTGGGAGGAGGCCACCTTTGGCAAGAAGACCTACCAGCAGGATCACGGCGATGCCTTGTATCGCCGCACGCTGTATGTGTTCTGGCGGCGCATCGTGGGGCCGACGATGCTCTTCGACAACAGCACCCGTCAGGTCTGCGCGGTGAAGGCCACGCGCACCAACACACCACTGCATGCGCTCGTCACGCTGAACGACACGACCTTTGTCGAAGCCGCCCGCGTGCTGGCGGAGAAGGTGCTGCGAACGCCCGGCGATGACGACACTCGCCTCAAGCACGCCTTTCAAATCGTCACGCATCGAGCGCCGAAGGCCGATGAACTGGTCATCCTGCGCCGACAGCTCACCGCCTTGCGACCGCAGGCCGCCTCGGGTGCCGCAAAGCTGCTGAAAGTCGGCGAAGCGAAGTCCGATGCCACGTTGAAGCCCGCGGAGCATGCCGCGTGGACGAGTCTTTGCCTCATGCTGCTCAACCTCGACGAAGTCGTCTCCAAAGAATGAACCCGTCCGACCTCCATCGCCAGCATCTCACCCGCCGCGCGTTGTTTGGCCACGGCGCAGCGGGCATTGGTTCGTTGGCGCTGGGTTCGCTGATGGCCTCGCAGCGGCCTGATCCGCTCGCGCCGGGGCTGCCGCACTTTGCGCCGAAGGCCAAGCGGGTGATTTACCTGCTGCAAAACGGCGCGCCCTCGCATGTGGATCTCTATGATCACAAGCCGATGCTCAAGCAGATGCACGGCACGCAGATCCCAGACAGCGTGGTGGGCGGCAAACGCTTCAGCACGATGACCGGCGGCCAGACCGCGCGGCCTGTGCTGGGCGAGATCACGGAGTTCAGCCGACACGGGCAAAGCGGGGCCACCGTGAGCTCGTTCTTGCCGCGCATCGGCGAGATCGCGGATGAGTTGTGCTTCATCAAGTCGATGCACACCACGCAGGTGAACCACGCCCCGGCCATCACCTTCCTCATGACCGGCGCGGAGCAGGCCGGACGGCCCGCGATGGGTGCCTGGCTCAGCTACGGCCTCGGCAGCGATTCGGAGGACCTGCCCGCCTTTGTCGTGATGACTAGCCGCGACAAAGAAGCCTCCTGCGGCCAGATTTTTTATGACTTCTACTGGGGCAACGGCTTTCTGCCATCGCGCTATCAGGGAGTGAAGCTTCGCAGCGGCGGTGATCCGGTACTCTATCTTTCGAATCCCGCCGGGATCAGTCGCAGCATGCGTCGGGAGTGGCTCGACGATATCGCGGCTGTCAACCGCCTCAAACTGCAGCAGGTGCAGGATCCTGAGATCGCGACGCGAATCAGTCAGTATGAAATGGCATTTCGTATGCAGACGAGTGTGCCGGAACTGGCCGATATTTCCGGCGAATCAAAATCCACACTTGATCTTTACGGCCCGCAGGTTCAGGAACGCGGCACGTTTGCTCATCATTGCCTGCAGGCACGACGGCTCGTCGAACGAGGCACTCGCTTCGTCCAGGTG
>JBKCXA010000103.1:0-2924 GCA_046316935.1 Prosthecobacter sp. | reverse complement strand
GGTGGAGGGCGTGCTGTTTCTCACGATGCCGGTGGCATCGCCGGAGAGGCCTGCGACGGCATCGCTGTGGCTGTTAAGATTGAATGTGCCGCTGGTGGTGAGGCTCAAATCGGTGCGTGGGCTGGTGGGCAGGGCGTTGCTGAGGCCGAGGACGAGCGTGCCGCTGTTTTGCACGAAGGTGGGGCCGTTGTAGCTGTTGGTTGTGTTCAGCGTGACGACCGTGCCGGTGCCATCGACGACCAAGTCAGAGTTTGGCGAGGCTCCGCTGATGCCTGCGCCGCTGATGGTGATGGCACCGCCGCCGGTCAGCGTGGCGACGGTGCCATTTTTCACCAACCCCCCGACCAAATTCAAGGTGCTCCCCGGCAGCGCGGCGATGCTGGCATTCGTGGCGGCGACGACGCTGCCTCCGAAGGTGTTTGTGCCGATGGTGCTGACAAGCGCACCGCTCTGTCCGCTGGCTCCGCTGCCATTGAGCTGGATGGTTTCACCACCTACGGAGACGCCATTGCGAAGCTCCAACGTGCCGCCGCTTTGCACCGAAACGCCGCCGGTGGTGGAGCCGAGCGCGGAATCATTCACGACGGTGAGCACGCCGCCGCTGACCTGGGTCTCGCCATCAAAGGTGTTCGCTCCGGTGAGCGTGAGGCCGCCGCTGCCGGTTACACTGATGCCCCCCTGGCCGGAGATGATGCCGCCGTAAGTGTCCGCGGTGCTTTGATTGAACTCAAACACGGCCGCAGGCGTGCTGAGCGCGATGCTAGAGCCCGCATTGGCCGCGGAGCCTTGCACGATGCCGCTTTGCACGACGGTGGGCACGGTGTTTGAACTGCCGGCGATGATGAGCCTGCCGGGGCCGTCTTTATAAAGCGGGAAGGAGCCACTGATGGCGCCATTGAGGGTCAGCACGCCGGTGGAGACGGTGACGCCGTTGCTGGCGTTGTTGACCACGAGGTTGTTGCCGATGGACATGGACTGCGTGGTCTGCAACACGCCTCCGGCGAAGGTGACGCTGCCGCTGCCGATGGCGTTGGAGCTGCTGATGCTGAGCACGCCGGCATTCAATGAGGTGCCGCCGGAGTAGGTGTTCGAGTTTGTGAGTGCCCAGGTGCCGCTGCCATCCTTCACGAGCGAGGTGGCGCTGGTGCCATCGACGACTCGTGCAGCCAGCGTGTTCGCCGCGGTGCTCGTTCCGGTGAGTGTGAGCGTGCGGGCACCTGCGGCAGCGGTGAAGCTGAGGTCGTTCGTGGCGGTGAAGGTGATCGCACCCGTGCCGGAGGCATCGAGCGAGCCGCCATTCGGCCCGAGCTCGAAGCGGCGGTCGGTGCTTGTGGCGCCGCCCGTGTAGCGCAAGGCCCCACCATTGAGCGAAAGGTTCGTTGCAGCACTGCTGGAGGCTCCGATGCCGCTAGCGCTGCTACCATTCGCGAGGTTGTTCGTGCTCAAGATGCCGCCGGTGACGCTCACGGAGCCGGTGAAGGTGTTTGCATTGTCGAGGCTCTGCGTGCCGCTGCCGGTCTTCACCATCGAAAGCGAGGCTGCGCCGCCATTTCGCACGAGTCCGGTGAAGCTGCCGGAGCCATTCAGTGTGATCGTGCTGCTCACCGAGGCTGATCCATTCTCCACCGTGCCTGCCCCGTTGAGGCTGGCGAGGCTCATCGCATTGCCATTCGCGGCCAAGGTGCCTGCTGCGGCGATTGTGACGTTAGATGTCGGCAGTGAAAGCGTGCTCGCGGGCTGCAATTTGCCCGCGGTGATGCTCGTGGGACCGGTGTAAGTGAGCGCGGCATTTAGCGTGACGGTGTTGGAGCCATCTTTGGTGAAGCCACCGCTGCCGCTAATGGGTGTGGTCCAGGTGAGGTTGTCACTGCGGTTGAGGACGAGCGTGCCGTTGTTGACGATGGAGGTGCTCGCGACGCTGCCGGTGGTGCTGCCGGTTCCGAGTTGCAGCACGCCGCTGCTGATGGTGGTGGTGCCGGTGAAGGTGTTGTTATTCGACAGGGTCGTCGTGCCGCTGCCTGCTTGCGTGAAGCTGCCTCCGCCGCTGATGACCTGCGTGAAGCTGATGGCATCCGAACGGTTCACGATGAGCGAGGTGCCGCTGCTCAAGGCAATGCCGGAGGTGCCAAGCGAGCCGCTGGTGCCACCTGCGCCGATTTGCAGCGTGCCACCCGTGACGGACGTGCCGCCGCTGTGTGTGTGATTGCCGGTGAGCACCCACTTGCCTGTGCCAGCCTTCGTGAGCGAGCTTGCGCCGCCCATGTCGGCCAGTGTGGCAGCGAGTGTGTTATCAGCGGTGCTGCTTCCTTGCAGCGTGAAGGTGCGGGCGACGTTCGCTCCGCCATTGCCGATGGAGCCGGTGTTGGTGAAAACCAATGCTCCAGTGCCTGAAGCGTCGATTTTGCCACCCGTGGCACCGATCCCGAAAAGACGATCCGTGCTGTCGCCGGAGCCGGTGTAGCGCAGGGTGCTGTTGTTGGAGATGGCGAGGCTCGTCGCGGCATTGCTGGAGGCTCCGATGCTGCTCGGTGCGCCACCATTGGCCATTTTGGCCACGGAGAGCGTGCCGCCCTCGATGAGGTTCACGCCGCCGGTGAAGGTGCTGGAGGCGCTGCTGAGCACCCACGTGCCGGTGCTGCGCTTCGAGATCGTCGTGGCGCCGCCGTTGTCGCCGATGGCCGCGGCGAGGGAGTTGTCGCCGGTATTGCTGCCGGTCAAAACCAGCGTGCGTGCGCCAGTTTGGCTGTTGAAGCCCATCGAGCCAGAATTGGTAAACTGCACCGCGCCAGTGCCCGAGGCATCGATGAGCCCGCTGGCCGTGCCGACGCTGAAAAGGCGGTCGGTGGTCACGGCGGCACCGGTGTAGCGAAGCGTGCCGCCATTGATGATGAGGTTCGTCGCGGCACTGCTGGAGGCTCCGAGGC
>JBKCXA010000102.1:0-4977 GCA_046316935.1 Prosthecobacter sp. | reverse complement strand
CGAACTGCTCGGCGCTCTGATACGAGTAATGCAGCGTGCTGAGCGAAGGGAAGCCGCCGCCGAGGTTCAGGTAGCGCAATTGCCAGCCATACGTCTCGCGGCAGCGCTCCATCAGCGTGACGAGTTTTTCGGCGGCGACCTTGTAGGCGTTCGGTTCGAGAATGTAGGTGCCGATGTGCGTGTGCAGGCCTTGCAGGCGCAGGCGGCCTTTGCTTTCGGCGATGCGGCGGATGGCACGCCAGGCTTCACCATTTTCGACGCCGAAGCCAAACTTGCTCCACACGGGCTGGATGCCTGCATCGAGCCAGCAACGGATGGCGAGGCCGATGCTGCGATTTTGCTCCTTGGCGATGCTGTCGAGCAGCAGCAGCTCGTCCCAGTTATCGACCTGGATCATCGCGCCTTCGGCGACGGCGAGTTCAAGGCCTTCGCGGCTTTTGTGCGGTCCGTTGAAGATGATGTCGCGTCCGGCGATGCCGTTGCGGCGTGCTTTTTCATACTCAAACTCGCTCACGACCTCCGCAATGCTGCCCTCGCTGTGAAACACGCGGCAGATGGCGTTGAGGTAGTTGGTTTTGTAGCTCCAGGCGAAGCGTGTGTTCGGATAACGGCTCTCAAAAGCCTCGCGAGCGCGGCGGATTTTCTCACGCAGCGTGCGCTCGGAGAAAACGAAGAGCGGCGAGCCAAAACGAGCCGCGAGATCGGCGACGGCGACGCCATCAATGCGCTCGCAGACATTGTGATTGAGGCCGTGCGCGTTGCGATTGCGATTCACCGCGCTGTTCGCGCCGTGAAGATGACGCGTGATGGTCGGAGGGGTGTAAGGAAGGAGAGCGTTCATGGGAGGATGCGGTGAAATTTATGATTTATGATTTTTGACTTATGATTTGGGGCTCTTTGCCATTCGCCCTTGGCTCTTCGCTTTGGCGGATCAGTTGCCCGGTGGTCGTCAAAGCCGCCAAGTCTCGAATATCACCCGTCATATCGATGGCATGGCGGATGAAGAACTTGCCGGGCGTGGCGTGGCGCAGCGGCTCGCGGGGTTGCCAGCCGAGGGCGAGCTCGACGGCGGCGGCGGGGAGGTTGCAATTCAGCGTCGAGGGGAAGTCGCACCACGCGGGGAAGCGTGGATTGATCTCGATGAGGCAGTACTCCGCCTTCGGGCCGTCGGGTTTGACGAACTCGAGTTCGAAGGGGCCGTTCCAGCGAAGCTCGGCGATGAGCGATTGCGCGACGGCGTCGAGCTGCGGATCACGAACGACCATGCCGCCGAAGCCTTTGCCATTGGAGGTGCGCAGCATCTTGCGGATGGCGCAGGAGCCGAGGATGTGCCCGCGGCCATCGCCGATGCCGATGACGTTGAATTCCTCGCCCTCAATGCGCTCTTGAACGAGCACCGGTGCGCCCCAGGTCTCCAGCATGTGCCAGTAGGCCGACTCACGAGCGGCGGGCGTGCTGGCGAGCTGCGCCTCGTAGTAGCGGCCTTTGATGAAGACGCTGCCGCCGAAGATCGCGGCTGCCTGGTGGACACTATTGACATCATTGACCGGAATGGTTTGAGGCGTGCGGCAGTGCGTGCGGTCGCAGAGGTCCGGCAGCTTCGATTTGTCGCGGGCCTCAAAAGCCTTCCAGGAGGGCAAACAGGCCGAAATGCCGCGCTCGCGGAGTTTTTCGGGCGATTCGACCAGCGGGGCCATTTCCGCGTCGAGGCAGGGAATGAGCACATCGAAGCGCTCGATCTCGCGGATGGCATCGAGGCGATCCCAGAACGCTTCGAGGCCTGCGGAAGGATACGGCAACGTGAACGCGGCATCCGGCGCGTCTTCCTCGCTGTAGAGGCCGCTTTCGAGCGTGTCGTAGCAGAGGCCGATGATGCGCAGCTCGGGATACACGCGGCGCAGGCTGCGGATGACGGCGCTGCCGGGCTGGGGATTTTCACCGCGGTGGAGGCCGGTGACGGCGATGGTGGGGGAGGAGGTGCTCATGGGAGGAAGAGGCCAAATTTATGATTTACGATTTATGATTTATGATTTGCCCAGGCCCATGCCTTCGAGCTCGGCGAGGAAGGACTCGAGATCGCGCTCGGCGGTGCGGCGGGGCACATCGAAGGTGCTCGTGAGATGGTCGAGGATCTGCGCGGTGGTCAGGTTGCCCGCGAGGCACTGCATCACGAGCAGGGCGGTGGGGCTGGCGGTAAAGAATTCCCCGCTGGTGGCATCGAAGCCGAAGCCGTCCGCCTGCCAGGTGGTGGTGCGGAAGGTGAAGTCGGTGTTTTTTGAGGCCGGGGTGACATGATTGACCGGATTGACGATACGTGAATTCGGAAGTGCGGGAGGAGGGAGGAGGCTCATGGCTACCCGCATAGAAACCCGGCCGCTTAACGGCAGGGCCGGAGTGAAGATGAATCCTCGTTTATTTTTGCGTCAGCGCTCCAGATGATACTCCCGCAGCCACCAGCTCACGCGTTCCGCATCGCTGGGCTCGGGCTTTTGCAGACGCTTCTGCCAAACCTTCTGGTAGGTCTGGCGCTTGTCCTTTTGGATTTCCGCGAGCGGGGGCTCGGTGGAGGGATCGCCTAGGGCACCTTGATCGTGGGTGGCGGCAATCCACGCGTCCAAACGAGCGTCCAGTGTCTCGATGCGGGTGGTTTGCGCGGGATCAGTGGCGAGGTTGTGGAGACCTTGCGGGTCGGTTTGGAGGTCGAAGAACTCGATCTCAGGCCGGGTCGGTGCCAGCCAGGAGGCCTGGAAGGTGTCGAGCTTGTTTTCCGCGTTCAGCAGGCGCAGCAGCGGCATGCCGGGATACTGCTCCTCCTTGTAGCTGGACCAGTTCAGGCGCGAAAGTTGCGGCTGGAAGTTCCGCACGAGCCATGCGTCCGGCGTGATGATCACGCGAATGCGGTCCATCGCATCGCCACAGCGGTCGCGGGCGGCGAAAAGGCAGTCGCGCTCGGGGAATGAAGCTCCGAGCACATCGCGCCCCTCCATCCACGCGGGCACGGGCTGGCCTGCGAGCGCCAGCATGGACGGCGCGAGGTCGATGAGGCTCACGAGGCGGGATTCGACATGGTTTTTCGGAATGCCTGGACCGCGCAGGAGCAGCGGCACCTGCAGGCCCTCGACGCTGAGCCACTGCTTCCCCCACGGCATGGCACGGCCATGGTCGGCGAAAAACATCACGAGGGTGTCATTGAGCACGCCCTCGCTTTCGAGCTGCTCCAAGATGCGGCCCACCCGGGCATCGACGACCTCCACGCTGCGCTGGTAGGCATACCAATCGCGACGCGTGAGCGGATGATCCGGGTAGTGCGGCGGCAGTTCGATGGTTTGGAGAGCGGCTTCATCGAAACTCTCCGGCACCGGGAAGGGGCGGTGCGGCTCGCTGACCTGAAACTGCGCGAAAAACGGCTGCCCCGGCTTCCGCTTCCGCCAGTCATCGCCGTCGAAGAGGGTTTTCGCGTCGTGGGCGAAGTTGTAGTGCGTTTTGCCCTTCGTGATCCGTTTGCCCGAGCGGAGGGTGTCTGGCGCGGGGGCGTTCGTGACGAAGTAACCGGCCTTTTGGAGCTGGGTCGGCAGCGGCACGTAGGGGGCGGGCAGGGGCTGCGGATTCTCCGTGTCATGCGGGTGCAGGCCGGTGGTCGTCTGGTAGCAGCCAAGGATGAAGGCCGACCGCGACGAGCTGCACACCGGTGCGGTGGCGTAGGCCCGGGTGTAGCGGCGACCCTCCGCGGCCAGCCGGTCGAGGTTTGGGGTCTTCACCCCTTTCGCTCCGTAGGCCGCGATGTCCGGCGACATGTCGTCCGCGATGATCCAGACGAAATTGGGCTTCGCGAGAAGGAGCGAGGAACCAAGGGCGAGGAAGAAAAAGCAGCGACGGAGCATGAAGGGCGGCC
The DNA here is from genome assembly GCA_046316935.1 of Prosthecobacter sp. Lineage (GTDB taxonomy): Bacteria > Verrucomicrobiota > Verrucomicrobiia > Verrucomicrobiales > Verrucomicrobiaceae > Prosthecobacter. Next base: position 1,085 of record JBKCXA010000102.1, on the reverse strand, counting down.
TGTAACGCGTCCGGCACGGCGACTTTGTGAAATTTTTCACAAAATGCGGTTGCCGCCCCTCGCCCTCGCTCGCATCATCGGCCTTCCCGTGTGCTTTTTGGCCTTTGGCGTGCTTTCTGAGCCCCATTCGTCATTGGTCATTCGGATTTCGTCATTCTCCCCCGATGCCTCCGCTTCTGTTTTACCTCCTCGCTGCCATCACTCTGGGCTTTGGGCTCATGGTGGTCACGGCGCGGAATCCGGTTTCCAGCGCCCTCGCGCTGGCCTCGTGCTTTGTGGGGCTGGCGGCCCTGTTTGTGAGCCTCGATGCCTACTTCATCGGGACCATCCAAATCCTCGTCTATGCCGGCGCGGTGATGGTGCTGTTCCTCTTCATCATCATGCTGCTGGACATCAAGGCGGAGGAAGGGAAGCAGCCAAATCTAGCCGCCATCGTGAGCGGCATCGTGGTGGCCGTTTTGCTGGTGACACAGATCATGACGGTCGTCGGCCACACGAAGCTGGCCGAGAAAACACCGCAAAACACCCCGCTGGTTCTCAACAAGGAAACTACCTTCGAGATTGCCAAGTTCGGTGGGCCAGACCTGCCTACGATCAGGCGGGACATTGAGGCCGGGACGCTTCCCGATGCCAAATTGATCGGTTTTACCCTCTTCAATCAATATGGCTTCCACATTCAGGTCGTCGGTCTGCTGCTGCTCGTGGGCACGGTGGGCGTGGTGGTGCTGAGCAAGCGTGAAAAGAGCACAGGAGGTGCCGCATGATCACTTTGGGCCACTATCTCGTCGTCAGCGGCATGCTGTTCGCCCTCGGTCTGGCCGGGGTGATCGCCCGCCGGAACATCCTCATCATCTACATGTGCCTGGAGATGATGCTCAGCGCCGCGAATCTGGCGCTGGTGGGCTTCAGCCGTTTTCATGTGACCAATGGCCTGCCGGACTACACCGCGCAGTCGCTGGTCTTTTTCACCATCACCGTGGCCGCCGCCGAGGTGGCCGTGGGCCTCGCCATCATCGTCGCGCTGTTCCGCTCGAAACAAAGCGTGGAGACCGAGGCCATCACCAAGCTCCAGGGCTGACCCGCAC
>JBKCXA010000101.1:0-15569 GCA_046316935.1 Prosthecobacter sp. | reverse complement strand
GCGCATAACCCATGAGGTTCGTGAGCTTCAAATAGCCGCCCGCATTGGCAGTGGGCAGCCCCGGGTTGAGATCGAGTCCGTGTTCCTCGTAGTTTTGGATGTCGGCGGAGGTGATCGCTCGGCCCATGAGCGTCGTGAACCAATTCGTGCTGCCGTATTGGCTCGCATACGGTTTCGGAGCACGGACGTGGTAGCCCATCGTCACGCGGGAGGAGCTTTGCAGTCGTCCGATGAGCTCCGGAGCCTGTGTCTCGATCACATCGGTCTGCCAGGTGGTGAAAAACACATCCACCGGCACGCCCGCGGCCTCGTGGGCATTCAGCAACGTGCGCAGTTCGGCAGCGCTGTTCTGCGGATACGAGAAGTCCTGCCAGTTCAGCGAGAAGCCCACATTGTCCTCGCTGCGACGGTAGAGGCTGCTGGTGCCGTTCCATGCCGCGTAAACGTTGGCGTATTGTGCCACCGTCACGCGTCCGGCATCCCGCCAGCGGCGGATGGTATCGAGCTGCGCGGGCATGATGCTGGTGAGAAAGCCCGGCTGCACCATGTCGCGATGATTGAAGACGCGGCTCAGCGTCCACAGCTTGTTTTGATGCGGGATGATGCCGTCCTCCAGCTTGCGGAGGAACTGGTCATTCGCGTGCAAATCCTGATCCCAATGCCCGATGGCCGCGATCTGTCCGGCGGGATCGTGCGTGAAGTATTGCTCCTTGCTCGCCGACGTCGTGCCCGCCGTGTAACTTGGCCTCCAGATGCCACTGCCATGCGGATCATCTGCATGGCTTGCCGTGCCACCGCCCATCATGACCACCGGCTTCCATCGATAGCCCGTGGCGCTGTACTTCTCGCAGAGCAGCCCCAGTGGCTCCTCGACAAACTTTGGCCACTCCTGATAGCCCGTGCCGGTATAGACATGCCCGCCCACGACACCGGTCGGTGTGACACCGAGCTGCGTGAGCAGCCAGGCTACATCCGCGTAATTGTAACCGCTGTTTTCATGCGAATGCGGGTCGAGCGTCACGCCGAGGTTCTCGCTCAGGTAGCGCATGACGTTTTTGCCTGCCGTGTTCGACATCAAGGTCGCATCATAGGCTGCGCCGGTTGACAATTCGTAACGGCGCACGCCTTCGAGGAAGTTCCAATCACTCTGAAAGCTCCACGGCAGGTTCCGCGCCGCGCAAAGCTGCGCGAAGGTGAGGATCGCGCTTCGCCATTGGACATAAGTCGTCTTCGCCACCGTGCTGAAATTCGGCGTCGCCGGCACTGTCGCGCTGCCGAGTCCCGGCTCTTCCGAATGCACGGCGATGGAAAGATACACCTGTGGCCCCTGCGCCATCGCAGGCAAGGCGGCCAGAACGAGCGAGAGAGTCAAAAGGAGCGTTTTCATGGGGGATGAGTTTGGGTTTCATCCCCAACTGGCCGGTTCCGCGGCGGCGATTACAGGCGGTATGAAAAAATGTGGGCAACAGGTGTATCTCGTGACCCATTCGCGGGTTAGAAAGCCACGAACGATGTCCCATACGAATGGCCAAACGCCTGCTTTTGCCTTTCCAGCCACACGCTGGAGCCGGGTGGCGCGGACGCGGGAGGTGGAGGCGGGATCTCGGGCACTGGAGGAGCTGTGCCGTGAGTATTGGCAGCCGGTGGCCGGTTATGTGCGGGCGCTTGGATGTGTGGAGGAGGCGGAGGACATCGCGCAGGATTTCTTCGCGCTGTTTTTGAAACGGGAAGGCTTTCAGCGGGCGCAGCAGGAGCGCGGCACGTTGCGCTCGTATTTGAAATCGGCCATCCGGCATCATGTGTGGCACTGGCGGCGGGATCGAAGCACGCAAAAACGCGGCTCGGGTGCCGAAGTGGTCGAACTGGATGAAAGCCTGCCTGCTGACGATGCCGAGGCCGATCTGACCTACGATCAAGAATGGGCACTGGTGGTGCTGGAGAAGGCGCTGAACGAGCTCCGTGCAGGTTACGCCAAGCGTGCCCGGCTGGAGCTTTACGAGCAGCTCAAACCCACGCTGCTCGCCGACAACACCGATCTCGATGCGCTCGCCTCGCGACTCGGCATCACGCGGAATGCGTTGGCCGTGGAGCAGCATCGTGCGCGACGTCGGCTCGCAGATTTACTGCGGCAAAGCGTGCTCGAAACCACGCACGATGCCGCGGAGGCGGAAGAGGAGCTCATTCACCTACTCCGGGTGCTTTCACGATCATGAACACGAACCTCTGCAACCTTTGCGGCAGCCCGCTGCGTGCGGTGGACGGGTTGTGCCCGGCCTGCGTGGCTCGCACGATCACTTCGTTTATCAAAAAACCAGCGGTGACGAACGAGATGCCGGACGTGCCGGGGTATGAAATACTTGGCGTGATCGGTCGCGGAGGCATGGGCGTGGTGTTTCGCGCTTTGCGACTCGATGACGAGCTGGAGGTGGCGCTCAAAATTGGCAGCGCGGAGCTGTTTGAGCGCCTGCAACGGGAGGCGGACACGCTTCGGCAGCTCGATCACCCGCACATCCTGCGCATGCTCGACTCCGGCCTGACACCGGATGGCCGCTGCTTCATCGTCACGCCTTTGATCAAGGGTGGCGATCTGGCGAAAAGGCTTCAACAAGGCCCGCTGCCCGAACAGGAGGCTTTGAAGCTCTTCCGGCAGGTTTTGAGTGCCGTGGCTTATGCGCATCAAAAGGGCGTGGTGCATCGCGACATCAAGCCGGCGAACCTTTTGCTCAATGAAGCCAACAACATCGTCGTGGCCGATTTCTCCCTCGCGAAGCCTGGCGAACCTGAAATGGCCCTGACGCAGACGACGGAGGTGTTTGGCACGCCTTACTACATCGCTCCGGAGGTGCGGCGAGGCTCGGCGAAGGTCGATCATCGGGCGGACATCTTTTCGCTCGGCGTGCTGCTGCATGAAATGCTCACCGGCAAGCTGCCCATCGGCCAGTATGAGCCTTCGCGATACGACCGCGTGGTGTCGCGATGCCTGCAGGAGAACCCGGACAAGCGTCCGCAAAGCATTAAGGAGGTCGAGAGGGCTTTGAAACCGAGGTCAGGGCTCCGCTGGTGGGTCTATGGCCTGCTGCTTTTGCTCGTGTTAGTTTCATCGGATCACATGTTTTACTACGTCAATGCAACTCAACAGTCCAAGTGGCGAACCAACAGCCTCGGCATGACCTTTGTGACGCTTCCAGGCACCAAGCTACGCGTTTGCACGCACGAGACACGCATCCGTGATTTCGATGCTTATTCGCAGGCGGTGAAGCTGCCGATCACGGGGCCGGAGACGCGCTGGAGGCATGCACCGCCGGGAAAAATCGCCACGCCGGAGCATCCGGTGACGCCGGTGAGCAAGATCATGGCCGACCGCTTCTGCGAATGGCTCACGAAGCATGAGCAGATGCTAGGCCGCATCAGCAAGACGGCCCGCTATCGCCTGCCGACGAACGACGAGTGGTCGCAGTTCGCCAAAGATCTGCCGCCGCGCCGTGCCACGAGCTTCACCGAACCCGCGGCCACGAGCCCGGCGAACGCGTTGGGCCTGTTTGACCTCGAAGGCAACGTCTCCGAGTGGACCTCCTCGCTCGCCAGCGTGACCCATGATGGTGATTTCATCGTGCGAGGCGCCTCCTACGCCAACGATGCCACCTTGCAAAAGGCCCGCGCCATCATTCAAACAGACGGCACGGGCTTTCGGATGGTGCTGGAGACACGGGAATGAAGCACTGCCTCACTCATAAGGCATCCACCAGGCCTTGAGCCATTCGGTGGTGGTGCGTTTGAAGCCGCGTTTCAGCAGACGCTGCTCCATGTCCGGCAGGTGGGCGGCTCCGTAGAAGATAGCGAGGCGTTTCTTGCCGGCGGCGAGCTGCTTGTCGAGGACCTCGAAGGCCACGCGGTTGCGCTCGCCGAGGATGACGGTGCCTTCCCCTTCCTCCACGCCGCTCATGAGCTTTTCGACCTCATCGAATTGCGAGGCCATGCCGCGTTTCAGCTCCAGCGAGCCGTTTTTGCTCATCAAAATGCGGAAGAGGGTGGCCAGCGCGGCGGCATCGGAGTCCGCGGCGCTATCCTCATCCTCCTTAGCGGCGGCGGCTTGCTGGGCCTGCCAGAGCTTTAGATAGAGCTTGAGGAAGCTTTCCTGCTTCTTCTCACGCGTGTCATGAAACTGCGAGGACGACATGTCCGCATGCACAAAGTTCTTCGCGGCGTAGTCGATGCCTTCGAGCTGGCCATGGAGTTTCAACGTGTCACGCATGAAGGTCTGCATCGTGCCGATCCATTGCAGGCTGCCGCTGCCGCCGCCGGGCTTCATCTGCTCCTTTTGGCGCTCATGCACCGGCGGGCCGACGAGTTCGTAAAGCACGGCGTCGTAGTCCCGGAAGCGGACGTTGAGCGCATCGTAGTAACTTTTGTCGGCGATGTGAATGGCCCCGACGAGATCGACGACAACCTTTTGAGGCGACTCGAAGCGCACGATGGAAGTTTCGAGGCTGTCACCTTCATCACCTTCGACAAAGCGGACGTAGTCGGCCTTTTTGTCGGCTGGTTTCGGGGGCTCCGCGGCGGGCAGGGAGCAGGCGGCGGAGAGGCAGGCAAGCAGGCAGAGTCGGAACGTCATGCGGGGCGCGGTTTAGCCTTGGTGAAGTTGGAATGCGACAAGCTTTTCACATCGCCTCCAAACAAGCCGCCATGCCCTGGCCGCCGCCGACGCACAGGCTGATGATGGCTTTTCGACCATCGGTGGCATGCAGTTGATGGAGCGCGGTTTGCACAAGGCGTGCTCCTGTGGCTCCCACGGGATGTCCGAGGGCGATGGCACCGCCGCAGGGGTTCACTTTGGCAGGATCGAGCTCGCCGAGCGGTGCTTCCAAACCCGCACGGCGGGCGCTGGCAGGATCGGCGAGGCATTTCATCACGGCGAGGACCTGCGCGGCAAAGGCTTCGTTGATCTCGACGATATCGGCATCCCCCAGCTTCCAGCCGGCACGATGCAGCGCGGCCTCCATGGCCCGCACAGGGCCGAGGCCCATGCGGATGGGATCACAGCCGGTGGCGGCATAGCTGACGAGTCTGCCAAGCGGTTTCCAGCCATGCGCGGCGGCGGCTTCCTCGCTGGCGACGAGCAAGGCGACGGCTCCATCCGTGACCTGCGAGGCATTCCCAGCCGTCACGGTGCCGGTGAGAGTGTCGAAAAGCGGTTTGAGCTTCGCCAGCTTGTCGAGGCTGGAGTCGGCGCGGATGCCGTTGTCGGTCGAAAGGGTCGTTTTGCCCAAAACAGGGGCGATTTGCTGGTTCAGCAGATGCGTAGCCTGGGTGGCGCGGAGGTGGCTGCGCATGGCAAAGGCATCCTGCACGTCGCGGCCGATGCCGAACTCGCGGGCGAGCACCTCGGCGGTCTGGCCCATATTGAGGGCGCAAACGGGATCGGTGAGGCCCAGCTTGATGCCGATGACCGGTGCGAAATCGGCAGGGCGGAAACGCATCGCGGCCATGGCACGGCCTTTGAAGTCTCTGGCCCGGCTCATGGCGGCAAATTTCGCCACGGCAGGTTTGGAGAAGTAGAACGGCATCTGGCTCATGCTTTCGGTGCCGCCGACGATGAAGATTTCGCCCTGGCCGGCGCACATTTTGGCATGGGCGAGTGTGAGGGCCTCCAGGCCGGAGGCGCAGTTGCGATGCACGGTCATCGCGGGCTTTGATTCGGGAAGGCCGGCGCGGAGGGCGATGACGCGGGCGATGTTCATCGCATCCGCCGGCTGGCCGACACAGCCGAGGATGGTCTCATCCACGAGCATCGGGTCGATGCCAGTGCGGGTGAGCAGCGAGCTGACGGCGTGGCGGCCGAGTTCCACCGCATCGAGGTGGGCGAGATCCGTTCCGGCGCGTGAGAAGGGCGTGCGGACGGCGGAGACAATGACCAAAGAGGGAGTTTTCATGGCCTGCACGGGTTGTTGGTGTTTCCGACGCCCCGGCGCAGAAAGGGTTCAAAAGCAGGTCCGCAGCTGGCATGGAGCAGGACTCACGATTTTTGTGCAAGGAAGCGTCCGCGGAGCGTTGAAATGGCCGCCTTTCTCCGCCATCTGGCGGACTCCCGAAACCTCCTTCATGCCCAGCATCACCGAAACCACCCTTCGCTTCACCGGCGGCTATCCGCCTCTGCCGGTCATCGCGTTGGCTTTCGGGCTCGCGGGGCTGATGTGGTGGCTTTACAGGCGTGAGTCCCGCTTCGCCAGTGGTCCGCTGGCCAGGGTGCCAGGGTTCTTGAGATCGCTGGCGGTCTTTGTGCTGGTTTTGGCTCTCGCGGGGCCGGTGCTGCGGCATGTCACCACGCTGCGCCAGCTCGGTCGCGTCATCATTGCGGTGGATGGATCGGCCAGCATGCAGCTCACCGATGAGGCCACGGAGAAATCGGCCACGACGGCGAAATCCCGCTATCAACGGGCGGAGGACATGCTGCTCAAAGGCACCACGCCACTGCTCAAAAAGCTCGCCGAGACTCAGGACGTCGAGTTGGTGGCGCTGCGTGGCAACAACACTCAGCGCCTGTGGTGGCGGCGCCAAGGTGGCAAAGATACCTCGGGAGAGCTTCCGGCCTCGTTTGACCTTCCAGCCACCACGCCGATCACGAACCTCGATCAGTCTTTGCGCAGTGCTTTGGGCCCCGTGACGGCGGGCACGGCCCTCGTGGTGCTCACCGATGGCCAGCACAACACCAGCGGCTCACCAGAGGAATTCAGCGCCACGATGAAGACGGCTGGAGCACCGGTGTTCACCATTGGGTTCGGCACGGAGGTGCCGCCGCCGGATCTTTCGCTGCTGGATGTCGTCGCGCCGGAGTCGGTTTTTTCGAAGGAGAACTTCCAAGGCCGTCTCACCATCCAGGACAGCATGCCTGCCGGACTTCCCGCCACGGTGCAGATCGACAGCCAGGGCAAGACGCTGTGGAAAAAGGACTTCACGACCGATGGAAAGGGCAGCAAGGCCTTTGACTTCGCCTTTCCCGTGGCCTCGCTGCCGCCGGCGCTGCCCGGCATGCGGGACAAGACACTGCGCAGCGTGAGCATTCGCGTGGCGGCGAGCGGTGACCGGGCCTCGTTGGAAAAAACGCGTGCGAACAACCACCGCGAGCTCGCCATCCACTTGCTCGAAAAGAAGCGCAAGGTGCTCATCCTTGATGGCCGAGCCCGCTGGGAGACGCGTTACCTGCACAACCACTTTGACCGCGATGACCGCTGGCAGGCCACGCTCATCTTTGACGACTACGCTGACGACGCAGCCAAAGGCTCGCTGCAAACCGAGTTCCCAAAAACACGCGATGACCTGCTCACCTACGATTTGATCATCCTCGGCGATGCGCCGCTGCAGCGTTTCAAAGGCGAGCATCTCGACTGGATTGTCGAATTCGTCGAAAAACGCGGCGGCGGCCTCATCTTGCTCGACGGCCAGCGTGGGCATCTCCGATCGTGGGCAAATGGCAAATCTGCCGCGCTCATGCCGGTGCGCTTTCTCAATGCCACCGATGCGCCGAAGCCCGCGAGTCTCGAGCTGACGACGGATGGTCAGCGATTTGAAGCGCTGCGCCTCAGTGACAGTCCCAGCGCCAACACCGCGCTGTGGCCCACGCTGCCGAAGCTGACCTGGCATGCCCATGTCGAACCGCAGCCTGCCTCCGTCACGCTCGTGAAGGCGGGTGATCCAGCGATGATCTTCCGCCAGGTGGGAGCTGGCGCGGTGCTCTATCTCGGCACCGATGAGATGTGGCGCTGGCGTTTTCAGGTCGCCGACCTGTATCATCAGCGCCTGTGGATGCAGCTCGCCGCGTGGATCGCCGCGCCGCCGTTTCAAATCGAGCAAAAGCAGCTCGCCATCGGCACGGACCGGCTGCGTTATGCCCCCGGTGAGACTTCAGAGATTCGTGTGCGACTCCGCAATGATCGTGGTGACATCATCACGGATGCCCAGCCGCGTGCGAGCCTCGTTTTGGATGGCAAGGACGTCGCCACCTTGCAGCTGGAACCCGATCAGACCCATCCGGGCATCTACCGGGCCATCACGCCTCCGCTCAAAGCCGGCACCTACGAGGTCGCGGTGGCGGAGAGCCCCTCCGCGCCGAGCAATGACGCCCGGCTCTCACTGCACGTTTCTGACACCGGCAATCCAGAGTGGGCCTCTCTCACGATGAACCGCTTGCTGCTCGAAACGATGGCGCAGAACAGCAGCGGGCGTTTTCTGCGTGAAGAGCAGGCCTTGAGCGACCTGCCGAACCTCCTGCAAACCCTTGACCGCAAGCAGGTCATCACCAAGGAGACCATCCTGTTGTCCAGTTGGTGGGGGTTCGGTGCCGCCAGCCTGCTGCTGACGGCCGAGTGGCTGCTGCGGAAGCGTTTGAAGCTCGTCTAGCACATGTGGCTCTCTGATACATCTGTGCGCCGTCCGGTGCTGGCGATGGTGATGAACCTGATCCTCATCGCCTTCGGCATCGTCGCCTACACGCGGCTCCCGGTGAGAGAGTATCCAGACATCGAGCCGCCGATCGTTACGGTGGAGACCTACTACCGCGGCGCCGCCGCCAGTGTCGTCGAGCGGCGCATCACGCAGCGGCTTGAGGATCGCATCTCGCAGGTCGAGGCCATCAAAAACATCTCCTCCATCAGCACGGATGGAAAATCGGAGATCACCGTCGAGTTCAACCTCGGGCGTGATCTCGACGCGGCCGCGAATGACATCCGCGAGGCCATCAGTCCGGTGCTTGCCACCATGCCGGAGGAGGTGGAACCGCCGAACGTGGGTAAAACCGAGCTCAGCGCCGAGGTGTTGATGTATTTGAACCTCGCCAGTGATTCTCGCAGCACGCTCGAGCTCACCGATTACGCCGAAAGGTATCTCGTGGACCGCTTCTCGCGCCTGCCCGGCATCGCCCGCGTGCGCATCAATGGCGGCACACGCTATGCGCTGCGTCTGTGGCTGGATCGCGAGGCTCTCGCGGCACGTCAACTCACCTCGCTAGACATTGAAGAAGCTCTGCGCCGCGAAAACGTGGACCCGCCTGCTGGCACCGTGCAATCGCTCGACCGGCAATTCACCGTGCGCATCAACCGCCAATATCGCACGAAGGAAGACTTTGAGAAGATGGTGATCGCCCGCGGCGAGAACGGGTATCAGGTTCGCCTTGGTGAAGTGGCGAAGGTGGAACTCGGCGCAGAGGAATCCCGCACCATTTTCAAAGGCAACCGTGTGTTGATGGTGTCGCTCGGCATGATTCGCCAGTCGCGTGCGAACCCGCTGGAGGTGGCCAAGGCCGTGCGGGCTGAGGCGGAGGAGATTCGCAAGACTTTGCCGGCTGATCTGAGCCTCGAAAACAGCTACGACATCAGCCAGTTCATCGAGGAGTCGATCCACGAGGTCTATCGCACGCTGATCATCGCACTCGCCCTTGTCGTGGCGATCATTTACCTCTTCCTCGGCAACATGCGGGCGGTGCTTGTGCCTATCGTGGCGGTGCCGGTGAGCGTGTTTGCCACCTGCATCGTGCTGCTGGCGCTCGATTACTCGATGAACACGCTGACGCTGCTGGCCTTCGTGCTCGCCATCGGCCTCGTCGTCGATGATGCCATCGTGGTGCTCGAAAACATCCACCGCCGCATCGAGCACGGTGAGAGGCCGCTCGTCGCCAGTTTCCTCGGCACGCGGCAGGTGGGCTTTGCGGTGATTGCGACCACGCTGGTGCTGCTGGCGGTGTTTGTGCCGGTCACTTTCATGCCCGGAGACACGGGAAGGCTGTTTGCGGAGTTCAGCGTCACGCTGGCCATTTCGGTCGGTTTTTCGGGTTTTGTGGCCCTGACGCTCTCGCCGATGCTGGCATCGAAAATCATGCGGGACCGCGAAAAGGACGGTTTCGTGGCGGTGATGCTCAAAAAGGTCTTCGAGGCCGTGCAGAAGGTCTATCGCTGGGTTTTGGGCGGCATGTTGAACTTCCCCGCCACGGTGATTCCCGTCGTCGTGGCTCTCACCGCGCTGTGCTGGTGGCTGTTGAGGTCCATTCCCGATGAATTCACCCCTCGCGAGGACCGCGGCTCGTTCTTTGTCACCGCCACCAGCCCTCCCGGCACCACCTTTGCCCACACGATCCAGATCATGGACGAGATGAACGAGAAGGTGATGTATCTCGTCGAGGAGACAAAAGAGGCGACACGCATCAGCGCCCGCGCCCCGCGCAGCTTCGGCACGGCGGCGGACTTCAACGAATCGCTCTGCGTGGTCACACTCACGCCGTTTGGCACTCGGCGGAATGGCTTCGATATCATGAACGAGGTGCGGCAGCGCACGTCGGACATTCCCGCCGCCAAAGTGACGGTCATCATGCGCCAGGGCATGATGCGCGGCCTGAACAAGCCGATGGAGATCGTGCTTAGCGGCCCCACTTTCGAAGAACTGGCCGCGTGGCGCGACATCATCCTGACGAAGGCTAAGGAGAACTCGAAGCTCATTGGCTTCGACTGCGACTACCGCGAAACGAAGCCGCAACTGCGTGTCAGCATCAATCAGGCTCGCGCCGCTGATCTCGGCGTCTCCTCGGCCAACATCGGCCGCACTCTCGAGACGCTGCTCGGCGGGCGTCGTGCCACGACCTTCATCCACGAGGGCGAGGAATACGATGTGATCCTCGAAGGCAGCTACGGTGACAAGCGCAGCCCGCTCGATTTGAACAACATCTTCGTGCGTAGCGAGCGCTCGAAGCAGCTCATCCCGCTGGCGAACCTCGTGACGATGGATGAGTTCGCGGACAGCGGCACGCTGAACCGCTACAATCGCATGCGCAGCATCACCTTCGACGCCGAGCTGGCCACCGGCTACAGCCTCGGCGAGGCCGTGGCCTACATGGAGCAGCTCATCAAAGACAACCTGCCCGCCAGCGCTGTCGTCGGCTACAAAGGCAACGCGTTGAAGCTGAAGGAGAACAGCGGCAGCATCGGCCTCGTGTTCGGCCTGGCCATGTTGATCGCCTTCCTTGTGCTCGCGGCGCAGTTTGAGAGCTTTGTGCATCCCTTCACCATCATGCTCACGGTGCCCGTCGCGGTCGCCGGAGCCTTGCTGGGGCTGCAAGTCATGGGATTGAACCAGAGCATCTACAGCCAGATCGGCCTGATCATGCTCATCGGCCTCGCCGCGAAGAACGGCATCTTGATCGTCGAGTTCATCAACCAGCTCCGTGACGAAGGCGTGGCCTTCCGCGAGGCCATCCTGCAAGCCAGCGAGCAACGCCTGCGCCCGATCGTGATGACGGCGCTGGCCACGGTGATGGGTGCTCTCCCCCTCATGCTCGGCAAAGGTGCAGGCTACGAGACCCGCATGGTGGTCGGTGTCGTGATCGTGTTTGGCGTCACGCTGGCCACGGTGGTGACCTTGTTCCTCGTGCCGATGGTTTACGCCCTCATCGGCCGTCACACCGGCTCGATCAGCGATGTCAGCCGCCGCCTCGAAAGCCAGCTCAACCCGGCCGAGGACGAGGAAATGGCCGAAAAGAAGCCGTATCCGACGCTGCTCTGAGCCCAAATGGCGGTCGCATGCCCGATTTCAGCCGGTCTGGGAGACCCAAGGGCTGTAAATTCTGCTCGAAACGGGTGAAAAAAGACGCTAGGCACCCGGCTTCCAACCACACGAAATGAAAAAAGCGCTCATCACAGGCATCACCGGCCAGGACGGTTCTTATCTCGCCGAACTCCTTCTCAAAAAGGGCTATGAAGTCCATGGCATCATCCGCCGCTCCTCGACTTTTAACACCTCGCGCATTGACCACATTTACCAGGACCCGCATGTGGATGGCAGCCGTCTGAAGCTGCACTACGGCGACCTCGCTGACGCGGTGCATTTGGTGAAGCTGCTCTACGATCTGAAGCCGGACGAGATCTACAATCTCGGCGCCCAGTCCCATGTGAAGGTCTCCTTCGACATCCCAGAATACACCGGTGACGTGGACGGTCTCGGTGCTGTGCGCATTTTGGAGTCGATCCGTGAGGCAGGCCTCGTGAAGAAGACACGTTTCTACCAGGCCTCCTCCTCCGAGATGTTCGGCAAGGTGCAGGAGGTGCCTCAGACGGAGACCACTCCCTTCTGGCCCCGCTCGCCCTACGGCTGCGCCAAGGTCTATGCCTATTGGCTTACCGTGAACTATCGCGAGAGCTACGGTCTGCACGCCTCCAACGGCATCCTCTTCAACCATGAGAGCCCCCGTCGTGGCGAGACCTTCGTCACCCGCAAGATCACCCGCGCCGCCACCCGCATCAAGATGGGCCTGCAGGACAAGCTTTACCTCGGCAATCTCGATGCAAAGCGCGACTGGGGCTTTGCCGGTGAATACGTCGAGATGATGTGGCTCATGCTCCAGCAGGACAAGCCGGACGATTATGTCGTCGCCACCAACGAGACGCACAGCGTCCGAGAGTTCTGCCAGGAGACCTTCCAACTCCTCGGCCTCGATTGGGAAAAATACGTCGTGCATGATTCCCGCTACGAGCGTCCTGCCGAGGTTGAGCTCCTCATCGGCGATCCCGCGAAGGCCAAGCGGCAGCTCGGCTGGGAACCAAAGGTGCTCTTCAAAGATCTCGTCAAAATCATGGTCGATGCTGATCTGGTGCTTGCTCAAAACGAGGCCCGCATCAAAGCCGCACTTGCCTAACGCACAGGATGAAACTCTTCATCGCAGGACATGGAGGCATGGCGGGAGCCGCGCTCGTGCGTCGTTATCAAAACGAGCCGGGTGTCGAGCTTGTGCTGCGGACACGCCGCGAGCTGGATCTCGGGAATCAAGCCGCTGTCGTGGCCTTTTTTGCCGCTGAAAAGCCCGATGCAGCCATCATCGCAGCGGGCAGGGTAGGGGGCATTCACGCCAACAACACCTACCCGGCTGAGTTCCTGTATGAAAACCTCGCCATCGCCACGAACTGCATCCACAGCGCCTGGCAGGCGGGTGTGAATCGCCTGCTTTTCCTGGGGAGCTCCTGCATCTATCCGAAGCACGCCCCACAGCCCATGCCGGAGAGCTGCCTGCTCAGCTCCGCGCTGGAGCCGACGAATGAAGCCTACGCCATCGCCAAGATCGCCGGGCTGAAGATGACCGAGTATTATCGCAAGCAGCACGGCGTCGTTTATCACGCCGCGATGCCCACCAATCTCTACGGGCCGGGTGATAACTACCACCCGCAGAATAGCCATGTGATGCCAGCCCTCATCCGGCGCTTTCACGAGGCGAAACTGGCTGGTCTTCCCGAAGTCAGCGCCTGGGGCACCGGCACACCGCTGCGTGAATTCATGCATGTCGATGACCTCGCCGATGCCTGCGCCTTCCTGATGGGGGTGGAGAACCCACCGGACCTCGTCAACGTCGGCTGCGGCACGGATGTCAGCATCCGCGAGCTCACCGAGCTCGTCGCCAGCGCCGTCGGCTATCCTGGAAAGATCATCTGGGATGCCACCAAACCCGATGGCACACCGCGAAAGCTGCTCGATACCTCCCGCCTCACCGCACTCGGCTGGAAGCCGCGCATCGGGCTGAAGGAGGGCATCGCTCATGCCTACCGGTGTTTCCTTGAAGAGGCTGCCTCCGGCCGTTTGAGAGGCGCTTGAGCAATCTCCGCCTCCTCATTGCCAAGCGCCGGGCAGCAGGTTCAGCCGCATGCGCCATCTTGCCGCATGTCTTCACGCGCGACATGCCTACACTGCGGCACTCCTGTGCCCTCATCCCGGAGCGATAGCTTTTGCTGCGCCGGATGCCACTACGTCCACGACATGCTCCGGCAGGAGGGACTGGGGCAGTTTTACGATCTCAAAGGCTCGCAGAACCTCCCGCCCGTATCTCCCCAAGCGATGCGCCAGCAGGACTACGCCTGGCTGGAGGCCTCCACCATCGCTGCCACGGCGCAGCGGGCGGATGAAAACGTCGCGGCGGAACTGAGCGTGAGCATCCAGGGGCTTTCCTGCATGGCCTGCATCTGGCTCATCGAGCGGATCTTCGCCAAAATGGGCGGCACGCAGGTGAATGTGGACATCGCCCGCGGCGAACTGCGCATGGCCTGGCATCCGGGGCAGTTCGATCCCGTCGAGTTCGCACGCGAGCTCCAGCGCTTTGGCTACCTGCTCGGCGTGCCGCGTGCGGATGCCGGCAGCGGCACGGACAACGGCCTCGAACGTCGCACCGGTCTTTGCGGTGCCTTCGCGATGAATGCGATGGCGTTCTCGCTCCCGGCCTACTTTGGCATGCCGGATGATTTTGCCTTCGCGCGATGGTTTGACCTCGTTGCCGCCGTGTCGGCCACGCTCGCGTTGTTCGTCGGCGGCAGTTACTTCGCCCAGCGGGCCTGGCAGGCGCTGAAAGCCGGGGTGCTGCACATCGACACACCCATCTCACTCGGCATTCTCGCGGCTTACTTGGGCTCGATCATCGGCTGGATGAGCGGGGAGAAGGGCCTCAAATACTTCGACTTCGTGGCCATGTTCATCTTCCTGATGCTCGGCGGCCGTCTCGTGCAGCAAATGGCCGTCGCCCGCAATCGCCGCCGTCTCGTGCGTGATCCTTCGATTCCCGAAGCCGATGCGCTGGAGGCATTGAAGGCCG
The DNA here is from genome assembly GCA_046316935.1 of Prosthecobacter sp. Classification (GTDB taxonomy): domain Bacteria; phylum Verrucomicrobiota; class Verrucomicrobiia; order Verrucomicrobiales; family Verrucomicrobiaceae; genus Prosthecobacter. The sequence goes on along the minus strand of JBKCXA010000101.1, from coordinate 961 downwards.
GAGAATCCTTCACCGTTAAGCCCGGTCAGGCCATCCCCGTCGCCGCAAAGCTCGAAGATCCGCACGCCAGCATCAGCCTCGAATGGATCAATGGCGAAAGCGATGCCTGCGCCCGTTCCTGTGGTCAGTTGCTGCCTTCCGGTGCTCTCAATGCCGGAACGCGCACGCTGAATGCCATCGCCCTCGAAGCCTGGAAAGACTCAACTCTGCACAAACTCCTCGAAGCACGTCGTGGTGGTGAAAATCGCGATCTCCGACTCGAAAAGCTCCTTCGCGGTTATTTGATCGTCGTCGTGCTCGCGGGCGTCATCGGCGGCATCTGGTGGTGGCAGAACACCGGCGAGTGGACCAAGGCCATGCAGGTCATGATCTCCGTCTTCGTCGTGTCCTGCCCCTGCGCCCTCGGTGTGGCCGCGCCGCTCGCCGATGACATCGCCGCGAGCCGGGCGGAAAGTCACGGCGTCTTTGTGCGCACGCTTGGCCTTTGGAAAAAGCTCACGCGGCTGCGTCAGATCGTCTTTGATAAAACGGGCACGCTCACCTTGGAAAATCCCGTGCTCGTGAATCCCGAGTCGCTCGCCGCACTCGATGAAAGTGCCCGCCAGGCCTTGCGACACCTCACCAGTGGGAATCTCCATCCCGTCAGCCGCAGCTTGTTTGATGCGCTCGGTGGCACACCGGATCGCATGCTGGATTTGGAAGTCATCGAAACGCCCGGTCACGGCCTTCACTTCGAGCAAAACGGCATCGTGTGGGCCTTGAGTCGCTCGAATGATGGTTCCGCCGATGCGGTATTCACGCGGCAGGCTGTCCCCTCACCTAACCTCTCCCCTGAAGTGAGCCCTTCCAGCCAACGTGAACGCACCGCAGGGGAGAGGGACCAGCCCAGGGAGCCGAGCGAAAGCACTCTCCCTCTCCCCGGCGCGGCGTTTCACCATCCTCTTGATGACCTTCCGGGGAG
>JBKCXA010000100.1:0-3732 GCA_046316935.1 Prosthecobacter sp. | reverse complement strand
GGCGTGCTTGTAGGGCAGCGAGGCCAGATTGCTGCTGCAGGGGCCGGGGGTATCCACCCAGAGCATGCGGGCGGCGATCTTGTCGTAGGCGCGGCGGTGGGCCACGGCAGCTTTGACGGCGACGACGCTCATTTTCTCGATCTCGATGCCTTGGCTGTGCCACTGGCCGAGGTCAAAGGGCGGCGTCTTGATGCTGGTGATGAGGATGGTGAGGCCTGCGTGCTTCACGACGGCGCAGCGGCCCATGTCGAAAGCATCGCCGCACATGCTGGCGAGGTGGCTGTTCTTGTCTTCGAGTTCAAAACGGCCGTCGTTGAGCGCCACCAGCTCCACATCGAGTTCGACAGGACCTTCATCGAGTCGCGAACCTTTGCCGCCGAGACGGATGTGCCTTTCGCCTGCTTCCAATGCCAGCACGGCTTCCGCATCCGCGAGACAGATGGCAGCATTTTCGATGCGGTAGCGCAGAAGAGCACGCAACAAGCCGGTGCCATCGCCGGGGGCACCGCCGCCGATGTTATCAGAAGGCTCGACGAGCACGGTGAGGCCGTCCGGCATGGGCGAGAGCTTGGCCAGCACCTCATCGGCCGACGGATCGGTGACGAGGCCGAGGTGGTTCAATTCGATGGCTTTGGCCGCGAGCGTTTCGAGCAGGACAGAGGCAGTGCCCGTCGTGCAGGCCACAAAGCTCACGCCGGTGTCGGGCGTGTCGGCAAAGCTGAAGCCAGCCACGATGTTCATCGCCCACAGGGATTCGTCCTCGGACTCCATCTGCCTCGCGAGGTTTTCGAGGCTTTTCATGGGATCATTGCCGGTGCCGGTGCCCGTCGGGGGCCAAATGAGGCCGGGCTGCCGGAGCTGCATGTGAGGGCGTTTACCAGTCGTGAAGTAGCGCTGGAGCAGGCGGGCGGCATCCACGGCGGCTTCGCGGGCATCCGGGTGGGGATTCTCGCGATCGCCGACGAGGCAATCGGCGAGTGCGGCCGTCTTGGGCGAGAAATTGGCGTGGAGGTCAAAGACACCAAAGATGGGCACCTGGGTGATGGCGCGAATGCGCTGGAGGATCTCGCCTTCCACATCGAGGATGGTTTGGGAGGTCATCGCACCATGCAGCACGAGGTAGATGGCATCGAATGAGTCTTTCTGGATGAACGGCATCAACTCCTGCCAGAACTGATGGATCACCTCATCGGCGACGGTGGCTGATGGCTGGGCCCGATAATCGACGGCCGGCATCACGTGCCAGCCGTTCGCTGCGGCAAACTCCAGCACGCCGCCGAGGGGCGAGGCATCACCGAGGCAGTCGAGCATCTCCTGACCGCGACGGATTTGGAAATCCACCAGCGTGGTGAGCCCGTCGAGAAAGGTGTGTGTCTCGTGGAAGAGTCCGGCGATGAGGATCTGTGGCATGCGGAGATTAACGCACGATCACCTTCGTTCCTGGCCGGATGAGTGAAGGAAGGCGAATGGCATCCCAGTTCGCCAATCGCACGCAGCCTGCGCTACGCGTGCGTCCGATGGTGCGCGGAAGGGCGGTGCCGTGCAGGCCGATGCCGCTTTTGCTCAGGCCGCACCAGATGATGCCGATGGGACTATTGGGACCGGGTGGGAGCTGATAGGCCTCTTCACCTCGCACGCCTTCTTCGAGGAATTGCTTGTCATAGCGAAAGCTGGGCGTCGTCATCATGCTCTGCACCTTCCAGGTGCCCACCGGGATGAATTGAGGCTTTCCCGGTGTGATGGGAAAGGCCGCCACCATCATCTCATCGCTGGTGTACACGGCGGCCATGCGCTCCGTGGTATCGACGACGATGGTGTGGCTGCTCAGCGCCTTGTCCTCCTTGAAGGCCTGCATGGGCTTCACCTCCTCGACACGGAAGGAGCGCACGTTCGGCACCACGATCACATCGCCAGCTTTCATGGCGTCGATGTTTTTGCCGGGGTTCATCTGTGCCAGGAAAGTCTCGTCTGTATGAAAACGCTCCGCCACCAGCTCGGAGAGGCTGCGGTAGGCCATGTAGGGGAACTCAGCCTGCTTCGCGGGATCTTCAGGAAGGTCCTTGTTGATGAACTTCATCAGGTCCGCCCGCACCTTGAAGGCGGCGAAGATCACCGGCACCTCCTTCTCAGCCTCGGCCTGCACGGGCGTCCAGTCATAGAGGTCACGGTGACCGTGGGCGTAGTTATAGTTCACCACCGCCTTGTAGGTGAACTCGCCCAGCGCTCCATCGAGCTTGCCCGGACCGAAGAGATTCTTGTCGAGGAAGATCTGGATGCGCAGGATCGTGTCGCGATCCTTTGGCACCGACGGGTCATCCTTGGCCGGGCCGGTGTCCTGGCCTGAGACGACGCTCAAGGAAAACATGAACAGCAAAAGGCAGAAGGCAGGGAAACGCATGGCGTAGAGGAACGGTTGGAGGCAGAAAAATCAACCGGCGATTGCTCATGGAGGCACTCCGCATCCGCTGGTTGCCACGCTGGCGAGACCCGCTAGCCTCTTGCCTCATGGAAACCCTCTCCGTTCGTTGCAATCACTGCGGCGCCCCGCTGCAAATCGGCGATGGCACACGCTTTGTGACCTGCCAGTTCTGCCAGAGCCATCTCGAGGTGAAGCGCACGGATTCATCCATCTTCACCGAGGAGGTGGCGAAGATCGCCGAGAACACCGGACGCATGGCGGAGAGCCTCGAGGTCATCGAACTGCAAAATGAGATCGAGCGGCTGGATCGTGAACTGGGCCCGCAGGCTGCCCGGCACCATGACAATCCGGTGGGGAATGCCATTGGCGGCTGTGTCGGATTTGTTATCGTGACGCTCTTTATCTCCTTCAGTGTGTTCTTTGCCAAGTCATCCTCAGACATGGGGGCGCCGGCGATCTTCCCTATTTTTGGCATTGGGTTTGTCATCGTGGGGATTCTCTCCGGAGTCGGTCTGCTGACAAAGCTGGCATCGGGGCCTTCCGAAAAGCAGAAACGCCGTGCTGAATTGGTGCGCAAAGTGGAGCAACTGCGCAAAAACTGATGCTCTTCGCCCTCCACAAGCCCTACGATGTGCTCTCGCAGTTCACGCAGGAGCATCCGTCACACCGCACGCTGGCGGAGTTTGGCTTTCCGCCTCGAGTGTATCCCATCGGCCGCCTCGACCGCGATTCGGAAGGCCTCATTCTTTTGAGCGATGAGGCCCGCTGGACCGACCGCCTGCTCAACCCTCGACGCGGCCATCCTCGGACCTACCACGTCCAGGTCGAAGGCGAGGTCACCGACGAGGCCCTGGCGCGACTCCGCCGCGGGGGCATCGATTTGAAGGACTTTCGCACCCTGCCCTGCCTCGCCCGCCGACTCGATGTGGAGCCGTCGCATGGCCCGAGGGTGCCGCCGGTTCGCTTTCGCAAAACGGTGCCCACGTCCTGGGTCGAGCTCACGCTCACCGAGGGCAAAAACCGCCAGGTGCGTCGCGTGACCGCCGCCGTGGGCTTCCCCACACTCCGACTCATTCGCGTCCGCATCGGCTGCCTGTCGCTGGCCGGACTGAAATTAAAGCCTGGTGAATGGCGCGAGCTCGATGCCCGGGAGCAGCATCAGGTGCTGCAGGATGACTGATCAGCGCACCGCCACCAGCGACGGCTCGGGATACTCGAAGGTCTTGCCTTCGTAGTTGCGGAGGAGGACGCGCTGCTCGTCACGGAGGAGGACGTAGTCGGGATTGACGGGGATTTTGCCACCGCCGCCGGGG
>JBKCXA010000099.1:0-4625 GCA_046316935.1 Prosthecobacter sp. | reverse complement strand
CACCAGCCAGTGGAAAGGCGCGGACGGCTTCCTGTGCCGCTCCACGCGCTACGGCTGCGTGATGGACAACGTCACCATCCGGCACACCGCCGATGATTTGCAGAACTTCCACGGCATCTGGGGCAAGGTGAAATCCGTGTCAGGCAAACAGGTCACGCTGGAGACAAATGGCGCGCTGCTTCCCACGCTTCGCAACGCCTGCCCCGGCGACCGCTTGCGCTTCATCCATCGCAAAAACGGTGCCCTGCTCGGCGAGGCGAAGCTCATCTCGCACCACGATCACCAACTCACCCTCGATCAAGACGCCACGCGCTTTGCCGAAGGGCAGGCCGAGTGGCTCGATCACCAATGCGCGGGCTGGGTCGTGCAAAATTGCCGCTGGGAGGACAACTTCCAGCGCCTCCTCATCATGTCCGGCCCCGGCCTCGTGCGCGGCTGCGCCTTCACCCGCATGGGCAGCAACATCAGCCTGAACACCGGCATGGGCCTCGTCGGCGGCATCCCGAGCGACATCACCATCACCGACAACACCTTCATCGACGTCAGCTCACGCCCCCACCAGCCCGCCATCGAGGCGCACGCGCACAATGCGCAAGGCGGCTTCGGCACCCCGCCCATCGAGCGCCTCATCATCACCGGCAATACCATCACCCGCAGCGGCGGCCCCGCCATGAACCTCATCGGCATCCAAAACTCGCGCATCGAAAACAACGTCATCGACTCCCCCGTCCGCGCCACCCTCCTCGCCCGACCCAACGACGAAACCGACCGCCAAGCCATCCTCCTCCGCCACAGCACCCGCGTGACCGTGAAAAGCAACACCCTCACCGATCCCGAAAACCACACGCAGCCCGATGCGTCGAGCGGCAGTCGCGTTGTTGGTCTTGATGCGACGAAGGAGATCACGTTGGATGGCAACAAGCTGCCAGATGCGCCCGCACGCGCGAAACCGAAGCGCAAGTAGGTCTTCGCTGTCCAGAGTGGCTTCGGCTTTAGCCGAATCATCACTGATCAGCGTGTCAGTGACTCACGGTTAAGACTCTGAAATAGGCAGAAGAATGGCGGCAAAAGAATAACTCGAATCATTCTCCTGTCCCCATTCTTCTGCCTAACTCAGAATTCTGCGGCCCAGAAGCCAACACATAGGCGATGAACGTCGTGACCATGCTGGGCATGGTTTGCTGATGGCCTTCACGCGATTCCCGTGTCCAAAAGCGGCGATCTCGGACCTATAAACGCACCTCATGAAATCTTTGCTCCTTGTCTTCACCACGTCCTTGTCACTCGCCTGCCATGCAGCGACGACCGAAACCGATCTCTGCATCTACGGCGGCACGAGCGCGGGAGTGATCGCGGCGGTGCAGGCATCGAAGATGGGTAAGAAGGTGGTGCTGGTGGAGGCGGGGCAGCATCTTGGCGGCATGAGCGTGGAGGGACTCGGCGGCACGGACATCGACAACCAGCCTTTTCAGAACAGCCCGGCGGTGGGTGGGCTGGCGCTGGAGTTTTATCGGCGGGTGAGTGCGCAGTATGGTCGCACGGCGGCGTTTGAGGCGATGCTGGCGGCGAGGGGCAAGGACACGAAGCTGTGGCGCTTTGAGCCGCATGTCGCGGAGGCGGTTTGGGAGGCGTGGGTCGCGAAAGCGGGCGTCACCGTGCTGCGCCGCCATCGTTTGAAGGAAACGAACGGCGTGGCGAAGGACGGCACGCGCATCACCGCGCTGCACTTTGAAAATGGGGCCGAGGTGAAGGCGAAGATGTTCATCGACGCGACCTATGAGGGCGATCTGCTGGCGCTCGCGGGCCTGAGCTTTGCCGTGGGGCGTGAGGGCAATGCGAAGTATGGCGAGACCAACAACGGCATCCGCACGGACACCACGCACAAGCAGCACGACAAGCCCATCGACCCGTATGTCACGCCCGGCGATCCGAAGAGTGGCCTGATCTTTGGCGTGCAAGACACGCCGCTCGGCGAGCACGGCGCGGCGCACGACAGCATCCAGGGCTACTGCTTCCGCCTCTGCCTCACAAAGGACGCGAAGAACCGGATCCCGATCGAAAAACCCGCGAATTACGACGCGGCGCACTACGAGATGCAGCGTCGCTACCTCGGCGCAGGCGGCGTCATCTCCGCGACGCATGCCGCCGTGCCGAATGGCAAGACCGATCCCGGCACCTGGCACTCGCTGGCCTCGAACTTCACTGGCTGGAATCATCGCTACCCCATCGCCAGCTACGCCGAGCGCGAAACGATGCTGCGTGAGAGCTGCGACTACATGCAGGGCCTCTATTGGTTCATGGCGCATGACGACGCCGTGCCCGCAAAGCAGCGCGAGGCCTGGGCCGCGTGGGGCTTGTGCAAAGATGAGTTCACCGACAACGGCGGCTGGCCGCGTGCTTTTTATGTCCGCAACGGTCGCCGCATGATCGGTGACTTTGTTCTCACCGAGGCGCATCTGCGCAAAGCGAACCCCGAACCCGTGAACGACAGCGTGGGCATGATCTGGTGGCCGCCGGACTTCCACAGCGCCCGATGTCTCGTGAAGGACGGTCGCGTGTGGAATGAAGGTGCCGTCTTCAATGTCTCCAAAGAGCCCGACTGGATCCCCTGCGGCATCCCGTATCGCTGCCTCGTGCCCAAAGCCGCCGAATGCACCAACCTCCTCAGCCCCACCTGCCCGTCATCGAGCTACGTGGCCTACGGCGCGTATCGCATCGAGTTCACCTTCATGGCCGCCGCCCAATCCGCCGCCACCGCCGCCGCGATGGCACTCGATGCTGGCACTTCCGTGCAAAACGTGGACTACCCGAAGCTGCGTGAACGCATCATCATGGACAAACAGGTGCTGGAAGTTCCCAAGGTTTAGAATGGCATTGGGAAATCCAAGCGTCGCATTTCGCACACTCTTTGTCGTGGCGTGAATCGGGGCCTGTTCGCTATGCTCAGGCACCATGAAAACCATCCAAACTGACGTTCTCGTCTGTGGCGGCGGCTGCGCGGGCATCGCGGCGGCGCTTTCTTCGGCACGAAATGGAGCGCAAACACTGCTCAGTGAGCGCGCGGGCTTCTCCGGGGGCATCATCACCACGGTCGGGCTGCCTTACTTTGACGGATTAATCGACAAGCCGAGCGGACGCTTTGTCGTGAAAGGCATCGCGCTGGAGTTGCTGCAAAAGTTGGGCATCGCGAAGCCAGGCGCGAAATCCATCGATGACCTGCCGCCGGAGTTGGTGACAAAGTATTGGGGCAGCATGTGGATTCCGAATGTGGAGCACTTCAAGGTGCTCACCGATGACCTCATCCTCCAGCACAAGGACAAGCTCAGCGTGCTCTATCACAGCGTCGCCTGCGATTTGGAGGTGAAGGAAGGTCGCGTGGCGGCGGTGATCATCGCGAACAAAGATGGGCTTACTCGCGTGGAGGCGAAACAGGTCATCGACTGCACCGGCGATGGCGACATCGCGCACTGGGCCGGTTGCCCGACGATCTCCTCGAAGCCGCTCATGCCGCTGACGATGCATTTCCGCATCGGGAATGTCGTGCCGGTGAAGGAGACGAAGGAAATGGCGAAGAAGGTACTCATCGAAGCGCACAAGGAAGGCCGCCTGCCGAACTTCTACGGTCCCGGCTTGATCTTCGCCTTCGCGAAGGACGAGTGCTACGTCCACGCCACTCGCGTGCCCGCCGATGCGACGAACGCCGCCGATTTCACCCGTGCGGAGATTCAGGGCCGCAAAGACGCGTGGGCCATCTTCAACGAATGGAAGGCCAAGGTGCCCGGCTTTGAAAACAGCTATTACATCATGAGTGGCCCTTACATCGGCGTGCGCGACACGCGACGCATCGTCGGGCTGAACGTGCTCACGCTCGACGATCTTCAAATGACCACGCGCCACGACGATGCCATCGCCACGGGCTGCTGGTTTCTCGACATCCATCCGCCGGAGGTCTCGGTCGATAAACCCTTCACCGGCTCCGGCTTCCAACCGAAACCTTACGACATCAGTTATCGCACGCTTGTGCCGCAAAAGGTGAGCAACTTGCTCGTCGCCGGTCGCTGTCACAGCGCCAGCAGCGAAGCCAGCGCCTCCAGCCGCGTCACCGCCACCGCGATGGCCCTCGGCGAAGCCGCCGGAACCGCCGCCGCGCTCGCGATGAAGGCGAAGAGCGAAGTCGGCACCTTCGACGGCGTGAAAGTGCGTGCGGCGCTCGCGAAGCAGAATGCCGGCCCCTTTAGCGAAGCCTGATTCCAATGTGGTTGAGTCCTCTGGACTCATCTGATCAGCCCAGAGGGCTGAACCACACTCCCAATCCCATGAACACCGAACCCAACACCCTCACCCGCCGCGAGGCTCTCCTCAGCGCCCTCAAAGGCACCGCCGCTACCGCCGTGGCTTTGCCAGTCATGGTGCAGGCTGCGCCTGACGAATCGGCGAAAGCCGAAGCTCCGTTTGTCCCGGAAAACGACTATCCCTTCTTTGGTTACGAGCCTGAGACTCGCGCATGAACTCCATCACTCGCCGCACCTTCTTGAGCCGAAACAGCATTGGCGTGGGCAGTGCTGCGTTGGCTAGCTTGTTAGATCGGCACCTCTTCGCCGCCAAGGTGCAGACAACATCTCACT
>JBKCXA010000098.1:0-5463 GCA_046316935.1 Prosthecobacter sp. | reverse complement strand
CTATGGCGACGTGGAAACTGGGCCTCTCAGCGATGACTTCGTCCGCGTCGCGCTCTCTGAGAAAAACCGTCACCGGGGAGGCCTTCTCGGCATGACCGTGATCCAGGCGATGGGATCGACCGGCGAACACACGGCTCCGGTCGAGCGCGGGGCTTTTGTGCTCCGCAAGTTTCTCAACTCGCCTCCTCCGCCGCCCCCACCCAACGTTCCGCAACTGGCCCACGAGGACGAGAGCCTCTCTGTTCGCGAGAAGCTGCGGATTCACAAAGAGATTCCCCAGTGCATTTCCTGTCATCGCAAGATGGACGACATGGGCCTGGCGATGGAGCATCTCGATGTCATCGGCCTGTGGCGGGAACGGGACAACGGTAAACCCATCGAGACGGCGGGGAAGATGCACGATGGAACCCCGTTCGCCGATTTTTCCGAAATGAAGCGGCACCTCCTCGGCCACCGGGAAGCGATGATCCACTCCATGGTCGAAGGGCTCATCGCCTATGCGCTGGGTCGCGAGGCCGAGTTTTCCGACCAGGAGTTCATCGATTCCGTCGTCCGGGAAACCCGGGGCGCTGACTACCGATTCCGCGCGCTTTTGAAAGCCTTTGTCCGTCACCAGACATTCACCTCCAAGTAATCGAACCTTATGAATTGCAATCGACGTCAATTTCTCGCCGCTGCCGGCTCGACTCTCTTTCTCCCGCAATTGGAGGCTTTTGCCAAGATGGGGACGGCACCGCAGCGGCTCGTCTTTCTCGGTTTCAGCTACGGTTTCACCGAGGAGTTCTTCGTCAAGAAACCGGGCCGAGACTTCGAGCTGACGCCCGGCATGAAACCGCTGGAGCGGCACCGCGATGATCTCACCATCATCAGCAATCTCTGGCATAAGAACTCGCGCGAACCGCACTCCGGGACCGTGTCCTACCTCACCGGGGCAAACTGTCTCGGGACGCCGGGGAAGCGCTTTTACAATGCCGTTTCCTGTGACCAGGTCGCAGCGCGTCATCTCGGGAAAGACACGCGTTTCGCCTCGCTCCAGGTTTCCTCGCCGGAGAGCGATGGGCACGGCGGCGGCTCATCCCTGTCGTGGGATGAAAACGGGAAAAGTCTCTCGGGGATCGCCGAGCCTTTCCGCCTCTACAGCCTCTTGTTCGGTGGAGAAAACATGAGCTACGAGGAGCGGCTCGCTCACCTGCAGAGGCGCAAAAGCATGCTCGATGGCTACGTGGCAAGCATCCAGTCGCTCAATCGAAAGGTCAGCAGCCTCGACCGCGAGAGGCTCGATCAGTATTTCCAATCCATCCGCGAGATCGAGCTGCGGATCGAGAAGGAAAAGCTCTGGGCGAACAAGCCGAAGCCGGAGGTCGATTACAAAGCCCCCAAAGAGACCATGCGCGACGGCATTCAGGAGATCCGCACGATGTATGACCTCATGGTCCTCACGATGCAGACCGATCTCTCCCGCGTCCTCACCTATCGCCAACCGCTGGAGAGCCTGCTCAAGACGCTGAAGATCACTTATACCGGGCACCAGATCAGTCACTATCACGGCTCCGAGGGCCGCACCCGCGATGCGAAAAGCCGCGAGCACAAGCAGACGGAGTTGTTTGCCGGTTTCATCGACCAACTGAAGAAGACCCGCGACTTCGACGGCTCGCGCCTCTTTGACAACTGCCTCGTCAGTTACGGCAGCAACATCCGCACCGGCCACATGCTCAAGAATGTCCCCGCATTCGTCACCGGAAACGCGAAGGGGAAACTCCGGCACGGCCAGCACCTTGTGATGCCGGAAGAGACCGCCCTCTGCAACCTATGGCTCACTCTCCTCCAAACCTGCGACGTTCCCGCTGAGAGTTTTGGCGACAGCAACGGGGTCATTTCACAGATGCTGGGATGAGGTGCTGCCCCCTCAATCCCAACCGAATCGCCCTTACAAAGCCTCTCACCATGACCCGCGCATTCACTCTCCTCTGTCTGCTGGCAACGGCATCCATCACCACCGCCGCGCCGCAGCCGAACATCCTCGTCGTCCTCGTCGATGACATGGGCTGGGGCGATCCCCGGTGTTTTAATGCCGAGTCAAAGATCGCCACGCCACACCTCGACAAGCTGGCGGCGGAGGGAATGAAGTTCACGGATGCCCATGCGGGGGCGTCCATTTGTGTGCCGAGCCGGTATAGCCTGCTCACGGGGCGGATGCCTTATCGGAATTGGAATCGAGAATCAGTCAGGCGAACTGGCAAAGCCGAAGTCAGCGAACTGGAGAAGCAGCACTTCCCGCAGCCCCAGCTCCAACAGGAACCTGGACGGCTGAACCTCGCGACGCTGCTGAAGCGACAGGGTTATGCGACGGCTTGCGTGGGTAAGTGGCATCAGGGCATGTCCACGAAGGCCGAGGCGGATGGCACGCTGAAGATGACGCCGCTGGACTTTGGGTTCGATTATTACTTCGGATTCGATGCTCCCGAACAGAAGCCATATGCGTGGATCGAGAACAAGCGCTTCGTCGTCGCACCGACGGAGATGATCGACGATCATCCAGGTGAAGGAGTTACGAATCCCGAGACGCAAGGAATGCATTGGCGCAATGGATTGGCGGCACCGGGATGGAAGTTTGAAGGCTACCTTTCCACCATCGCCAGCAAGGCGGATGAATGGCTCACGAAACAGTCGGAGAGCAGCGGCACGGAACCCTTCTTCCTCTACTACGCCATCCCCGCGCCTCATGCGCCGTGGGCCACAGCGCCTGAGTTCAAGGGCAAGAGCAGCGCCGGTCCATACGGCGACTATGTGATGAACGTGGACGCGATGATCGGCCAGGTGATGGCGACTTTGGAGAAGTTGAAGCTGAAGGACAACACGCTCGTCCTTTTCTCCAGCGACAACGGGCCAGTCTGGTATGCGGCTGACATCGAAAAGTTTGGGCATCGCGCCGCCGGTCCGTGGAATGGGATGAAAGGCGCTCTCACCGAGGCGGGGCACCGCATGCCCTTCATCGCCAGGTGGCCTGGCAAAGTCCCAGCGGGCAGCTCCTGCGGAGAGCTGATTTGTTTTGCCGACATGCTGGCGACCGTGGCCTCGCTACTCGGTGAAAAGCTCCCGAACGATGCAGGTGAAGATAGCTTCGACATCTCACCGCTGATGCGTGGCGAGAAGCCCGCGATGCCCATTCGCAACAGCATGGTGCATGTGAACTACGGCTCTTACACGCTCGCCATCCGCGTGGGCGACTGGAAACTCATCCTGCCCCAGTGGGTTTACCGCGTGAGCGATGGAACCCTCGAGCCAGATCACATCGTCGAGACCAAGGGCAAAGGTCCGACCGAGAAGTTTCAACTTTACCACCTCAGCGCCGATCCTGGTGAAACGACGAACCTCTTCACGCAGGAGCCAGCCAAGGCCGGGGAACTTTTCGAGGCGCTCAAAGCCGACCTCGCACGCGGGAGGAGCCGGTGATGAACCGATGCGCTTGGTTTGCCGTGCTTCTCACGACGAACGCGGCCCAAGTAACCCGACCAACCCACGCGACCTTCATCCCTTTCAATCCAACACCTCCATGACCACCCGCCGCCATTTCCTCCGTTCCAGCTCTGGACTCATCGCGCTGCCGTTTCTTGAGTCACTCGGCTTTCGTCGCTTCGCCTCCGCTGCCACGCCTGCTGCTCCGGCGAAGCGCATGATCTTCATCGGCATGGGCTATGGCGTGACGAAGGAGACGTGGTTTCCCGACGTGAAACAGACCGGCACGGACTACACGCTGACACCGGGTCTCGCGCCTCTCGCACGGCATCAGAAGGACTTCACCATCGTGCAAGGCCTCACGAATCGTTACTGCGAAGACGCGCACGGCGGCAGCACCCGCTGGCTCACCGGCGCGAATGCGCATGAAGGCGGCGCGTCGGCGCACAACAGCATCTCCGTGGATCAGGTCGCTGCGGCCGCCTTTGGCAAAGACACCCGCTTTGCCTCGCTCCAGCTCAATGGAGGCGACAAAGACATGTCCGGTCCCGGCCACGGCCCCGGCCTCTCGCTCGCTTGGGACAATCGCGGCAAACCCATCGCGGGCATCAACTCACCGCTCGCTGTTTTCCACCGCCTCTTCTCCGCCGAGCAGGTGCCGCTGGATCAACTCCGTCTGCGCATGACGCAAAAGCGCAGCCTGCTCGATGCCGTGATGGTCGAAGCGCAGGACCTCCAGCGCGGTCTCGCGAAGAACGATGTCGAGAAGCTCGATGAGTATTTCCAAGGATTGCGCGAGATCGAACTGCGCATCGCCAAGGACGAGCAATGGCAATCCGTGCCCAAGCCCAAAGCGCCGCTGCCGCAGCCGCCGAAAGGCCGTTCCGGCGTGGAGGAAATCAAGCTCATGTATGACCTCATGGTCGCCGCGCTCCAGACCGACAGCACCCGCGTGCTCACCTATCGCCTGCCCATTGCCAACCTGCTCACCAGCCTCGGCGTCAAGGTCGCCGCGCACGACATGAGCCACTACAGCCCCGGTGAACGCATGGAAGCCTCCCAGAAACGTGACGTCGCCCACAGCGAACTGCTCGCCGGTCTGCTCGACAAACTCAAGACTGTCAAAGAAGCCGATGGCACCCGCCTCTTCGACCACAGCACCGTCGTCTTCGGCAGCAACATCAGCCACGTTCACAACCTCACGAACTGCCCCACGCTGATTGCAGGCGGCGGCTCCGGCATCAAGCTCGGCCACCACTTCGTCGCCTTCAAAGACACGCCCCTTTGCAACGCCTGGCTCACGCTGCTGCACGGCAGCGGCGTGAAAGTCGAACGCCACGGCGACAGCTCGGGTGTGGTTAAGGAATTGATCGCCTGAAACATGACGAATGTCTCGCTACGCGATCCCGCCGCTCATTCATCGCCATCTGCCTCGAAATCCATCCCAGGCGCTTGACCTTCTGCCGTCTGTTCCCTGTGCCGATGAACGCCGAAGACTCGCCGTGCTCATCGCCATTCCCGGGATGAATGGCACCAATCCAAACCCGGCGTGAGGGTGGGGCCGTGAGGCGAAAGAGCTGTCTTTCTGAGGCATTGCATTTTCTCGCGGCAAGTCCGCGCCTGGATGACGTGTTATTTGCGTGACCATGACTCATCCTCTCCATCGTCGAAACTTCATCGCCCGGGCGGCCAGCACGCTGCTCGGCGTGCATCTGCCGCGACTGTTTGCTGCCGATGCGAAGCCTGCGGGCAACGCGAGGGCGAAAAACATCATCTACCTCTACATGGACGGTGGCATGAGCCACATCGACACCTGGGACCCGAAGCAGGGCGCGACGGCCGGACCGACGAAGGCGATCAAGTCGAGCGCGGACGGCATTCAACTCGCCGAATACCTGTCGCGCACGGCGAAGCTGATGCATCATGGCAGCGTCTTACGCAGCATCACCTCCACGCAGGGAGCGCATGCTCCGGGAAACTACTTCATGCACACGAGCTATGAGGAGC
>JBKCXA010000097.1:0-5871 GCA_046316935.1 Prosthecobacter sp. | reverse complement strand
AGGCCAGGGAGGTAAACGAGCGGGAATTCCAGCCCCTTCGACGCGTGCATCGTGATGAGGCACACGCCTTTTTTCTTCTCGATGTCGTCCTTGTCCTCGCGCTCGTCATCGAGGCAGATCTCGTCGAGGTAGCCGGTTAGGCCATCGCGCTGATTTTTCTCGTCGTAGGCAGCTAGACTCTTGAGCATCTCGTTCACGCCGGTCTCCCAGCGCACGGTGTCCTCGGGTGTTTTCGCGCCTTTTTTGAGCCAGGCGAGGTATTCGGTCTCCTTGAGCAGCATCTCGCCCATCTCAGCCAGCTTGGTGCCCTCCGCAGTGGCCGCGGCGTTGTATTTGGTGACGAGTGAAACGAAGCCACGCACGGCCCCGCGGGCCTTTTCCGGCACCTGGCGCTGCCAGTCCGGATCGCAAAGCGCCACCCACACGCTGTGATGCTTTTCCATGCTGCGCTCGCGAGCCAGCTCGGCAATCGAAGGCGTGATGCCGCGAGCGGGCACGTTGATGATGCGGAGCAAATCGATGTCCGAATGGGGATTCGCGAAGACCTTCAGGTAGGCCACGATGTCTTTCACCTCGCGTCGGTCGAAGAAGCTGCGGGCACCGACGACGCGATACGGGATCCGACGCTGGCGGAAGGCCTGTTCGAGCACGCGGGACTGGTCGTTCGTGCGGAAAAGCACCGCGAAGTCCTCCCACTCGCGCTTATCGCGGTAGTGCGTGGCCTCGACCTCCTTCGTCACCATGTCCGCCTCCTCCTTTTCATCGGCAGTGACAATGAGCTTCACGTTGTCGCCCTTCTCCGCGCGGCACCACAGGCTCTTCGGGCGGCGTCCGGCGTTGTTTTTGATCAAGCTGTTCGCCGTGTGAAGGATGGGCGTCGTGCTGCGGTAGTTCTCCTCCAGCTTCACGACGTGCGGATTCGGGAAGAAGTTCTCGAACTGCGTGATGTTCGTGATCTCCGCGCCACGCCAGCCGTAGATGCTCTGGTCGTCATCGCCCACCACGCACACGTTGAAGGGCGGTGGCACCAGGGCCTTCAGCATGCGCATCTGGAGCGAGTTTGTGTCCTGGAACTCATCCACCATCACAAAGCGATGTCGCGACTGAACCTGCTGACGCACCTCGGCGGTGTTTTCGAGCAACTGCACGCCGAGCAGCAGCAGGTCGTCGAAGTCCATCACATTGCGAGCACGCATCTCGCCCTGGTAGCGCTCCATGATCGCGCCCTCGGTCGATTCTTCCGGATTGCCGAGGCTCGTGGCGTCGTTCTTCGCCTTGCTGATGCGCGAGAGCATCACGCCGGCATCCATCGACTCGTCGGAGCTGAGCAGCGTTTTGAGCACCTGCTTCATGAGGCTTTCCTGCTCCGACTGGCTGTAGATGACGAAGTTCTTCTTGTAGCCCACATGCTCCGCGAACTCGCGCAGAAGTTTCGCGCAGAACGCGTGGAAGGTGCCCACGCCGATCTTTTTGCCCAAACCATCGCGCACCATGCCCTTCACACGCTCACGCATTTCGTTCGCGGCTTTGTTCGTGAAGGTCACGGCCAGGATGTGCTTCGGCTCGATGCCCTCGTTCACCATGTGAGCGATGCGGGCCGTGATCACGCGCGTCTTGCCCGTGCCTGCGCCCGCGAGAATGAGCAGCGGCCCGTGAATGTGCGTGGCCGCCTCGCGCTGCTGGGGATTGAGAGTGCCGGTGAATCCGCTCATGACCGCATCGCGCCGCGTGATCCAGGGTGGTTAAAAACAGATTTCATGCCCTGCTCATGGCACGCGACGGCGGTGATGCAAGCAGCAGCATTCGCAGGCCGATCATGCCCGGCCGCGCCGGCTGCCCAGCATGCGTTGAATGCGTGCTGGATGCCTGCGCCCGCTGATCAAACCGAGAATCAACAGCTTTGATGAGCCTTTGGGAACAAAAAAGACTTTGTGGGAAAAACGCGCCAGTTTCACCCATCGAATGTTCTCGCCGGTCACCAGCAGATGGCCTTTCAACTTGCCCGTGGCCAGGCCGGTCAGTGCGGTTTTGAAATCGGACTCGAAAAGCCCCGCCAAATCCTCGTCCACCCCTGCGAACCACTGTTTGGATGTGCGAAAATCCTCCGCTGCCGCCGGGTGGTGCGTCAGTTCAAAGAGAAAATCCATAGGCTTCCTGGGTCGAGAGGCCTTTCACTTTGCCGCTGCGAAGGTCCTCAGCGCGTTTTTTGAGTTCTTTGAGCAGTCCAGCGTCGTCCGCAGGTTCATCGAGGCTTTCCAACAGCAGCACAGCCAGGCTCATGCGCTGGCGGGCAGGCAACCTGAGGGCGCGTTGGCGGATGGGCATGCGGGCGCTGGTCATGAGGCGAATGCTATTCATGAGGTGAAAACCGGCAAGCAAGCATTTGCCGGGCGCAACTCCCTGCGCTTCTAAGCTTTCCTCCTCCCGTGACCAAACAAGCCGTCCTCGACCCTCTCCGCGCCGTGCTGCAGGCTGATCTCGACACGCTCACGCGTGCCGCGCAGGGGGCCTTTGCCGCGGCCACGGACCCGGACAGCAAGGCGGAGAACAAATACGACACGCGCACGCTCGAAGCCTCCTACATCGCCCGCGGGCAGGCGAAGCGTGTTGCGGAGCTTCAAGAGGCCGTGCAGGCCTTCACCGCGCTTTCGGGTGTCGAGCTTTATGAAGGCTCGCCGGCCCTTTTGGGTTGTTTGGTGATCTTGGAAGGGCCTGACGGCCGCGATCACTACTTCATCGGCCCTTCCGAAGGGGGAACGGAGATCGTTTACGAAGGCCGAGAGGTCGTCGTCATCACGCCGAGCTCGCCGTTGGGCCAAAAACTCGTCGGCAAACGAGCAGGGGACAGCGTGCTCATTCGGCCCGGCGTGTCGGCGAAGGTCGTGAGCGTGCTGTGAGCCTCACCGCACGGCCAGACCGCGTTGACGCCATTCGTGGAGCACTTTGGGGAGGAGGACGTGCTCCACTTGCTTGATGCGGTCGTGCAGCACAGCGGCGGTGTCGCCGGGGAGGACGGGGACGCGGCCTTGCTCGAGGATGTCACCGGCATCGATCTCCGCGGTGACGAGGTGTACGGAGCATCCCGCTTCCGCATCGCCGGCATCGAGAGCATCCTGCACGGCGTGAGCGCCCTTGTGCTTCGGCAGCAGGGAAGGATGCACATTGACGATGCGGCCGGAGTAATGGCTGATCACAGGCTCCTTCAGGATGCGCATGAAGCCCGCGAGCACGACGACATCGGTTCGCGCACGTTCGAGGTGCTCAAAGATTTCCTTCTGCGCGGCCTCGCCGAGCTTTTTGGGGTTCGTGCCGGGATCGACGAAGTGCGCTGGCAGCCCCGTCTGCTTCGCGATGGCGAGGAAGCCGGAGTCTTTTTGATCGGAAATGGCCGCCACGACCTCCGCGTCGAGTTTTCCGGCAGCGATGGCCTCGACGATGGCTTTGAAGTTCGAGCCCACACCGCTGCCGAGCACGGCGATGCGGAGCTTGCCGCCTTGCGGCGCATGCATTTTTTGAATGGTGGCGGTGGTGGAGCGACCCGGCACCAGCGGCAGGATGCGGATCTCCGCGCCCACGGATTGCAGCGCGGTCCGCTCCTCGGCGTTCAGCGACTCGACAGTGTAATCGCCGCCCTTCGCATACACATGCGGGCGGATGGCCTCGATGAGGCTCGTGGCTCGTTCATCGCCAAAAACGACCACCACATCCACAGCTCGAAGGGCGCACAAAACCTCCGCGCGATCGTTTTCATTGTTCAGCGGCCGGTCGGGGCCTTTCAGGGCGCGGACACTCGCATCGGAATTCAGCGCCACGACCATCGCATCGCCCAAAGAGCGTGCATCCGCCAGATAACGAACGTGCCCAGCATGCAGCAAATCGAAGCAGCCATTGGTGAAGACGAGCTTCTTCCCCTGCGCGTCCAGTTGATCACGGAGCTGCCGCACTTCGGCAGCCGTGGCAGGTTTGAAGTCGGCATCGGTCATGCCTGTGCTCATGGCGTGAACCGGTGACGATGCAAGAATCAATGCTTTCTCACCACACGCCGAGTTTTTCGAGCTGCTTCGTGGCCGCACCGGCCCAGTCGCGGTTCGCGGCGGGGCTGGCGGGGCTGGGGTGGAGGATGCGGCCTGTTTTGAAGGTGCCGCGCAGGTTTTCGACCGCACGCACGGCGCAGGCCTCGGCATACGCACCGACGCCGATGACCCACTCAGGTTGCAACGCGGTGATGACGGCCTGCAAATGGGCATCGCAGGGCTCGTTGAGGGCGTTTGCCTCGGCAGCGGGGAGTTTGTCGGGGGTGAAATTCTTGCCACCGGCCTCGATGAAGACCAGCGGGCAGTAATTGGCCACGAAGTGATCGCGGAAGAAGTTTTCGGGAGCGCCGAATTTCGCTGCGAAATGGCCCCAGAGGCGTCTTCCGCTGACTTCGGACTGCGGGCAGTCAAAACCGAGCACGGGGCGTTTGGGATGCTCGCGAGGCGGTTTGCCCACCGGTTCGTTGATTTTCATCCAGTCACGCACGGCGGCGATCTCGCCAAAGGGCACGCCGGTCTGCGTCATGCCAAACGGGCCGGGGTTCATGCCGACGAAGACGACTTTTTTGCGGCCGCTGCCAAAGCGGGAGAGGTAGGCGGTGTGCGGGGCCCAGGCGTAATCGAGCGGTTGATAGACGAGATCGACCGGCGGGGCGAAAGTCAGCGGGCGCAGGGCCTCGCGGAGGGTTTCAGCGGCCTGGATGAGCGGGTGGGCGGGCATGCCGGAGCCTCTGCCGCGTGCGGCGGGGGCCGTCAACCGGGGCGGCGAGCCTTGACGCGTCCCGGCGCATGGCCGAAGTGACGGTTTTACGGCATGAAATGGCTTCAAAGCGCACGAGCCGCGTGGCAGCGGGTGATTCACCTTCCTTATCTGGGAAGAGGGTCCTTCGTGCTCGCTCTGGGCCTGCTGATGGTGGCGATCTCGCAGGACTGGCATCGCACGCATCCCGATGAGGATGTGGATCAGGCCATCGAGATGGCCGCCCGCTCCGGCCAGCCGGTGCCTTACGGCATCGAGCGCCTGGCCCGCATCCTGCCCTATTTGAATCTTTGGATCTCCATCGGCTCCGCGGTGCTGCTGTTGGTGGTGTGGCGTCGGTGGAACCAGCCGAAGCGCCTGCAATTTCCCATCACCGTGGCCGCTTTTTCCATCGCCGGATGGGCGATCGCTAGTGAGCTGGTCGATTATATCGCGCATGCGCAGATGACGGAAATGGGCGAGCCGCCGGTGCCAGCCGCGTTTTACTTCAAGCAGGTGCTGCTGGCCGTGGCGGTGCTGTCGATGCCGCTGGCGCTGCGCTATTATTTGAAGTGCGGGATCTTGGAAAGATACACGCTGCGTTCCTTTCTCCAGCCGCTGGTGTTTTGCTTCGTCTCCTTCACCTCGCTGTGGATCATCGCGGACCTGCTGGACAACCTCAAAGACTTCCAGGAGGCGCATTCGAAGCTCGCAGACGTGCTCGGCTTTTACGCCGGACTGCTGCCCTACATCTATGTGACGATCATCCCGGTGGCGCTGCTGCTGGCAACGCTCTACTCGCTCACGAAGATGAGCCGGGCGAACGAGCTGATCTCCCTGCTCGGCACGGGGCAAAGCCTCGCCCGTGTGCTGCGGCCGATCTTCCTTGCCACGATTTACACGGCGTTTTTGAGCATGGTGGCGAATTACTACTGGGCCCCGCGAGCGGAAAAAAATCGCAAGGCCCTGCATTACGGCCATGCCCTCGAAATCCGTGGATTGCTGCTCACGGAGGATTTCCGCCTGCGGCGGCGGGATCCGTCCATCCCCGGGGGGCTGACGCGGCGGATCTGGCGAGACCCGTCCTATATGGAGGAC
>JBKCXA010000096.1:0-3584 GCA_046316935.1 Prosthecobacter sp. | reverse complement strand
GCACATACTCGATGGCGTCCTTCGGGATGGAAAAGCCGCGCTGCGCATCCTCCGGCTGATAACCCTCCGCGGTGACGCGGTAGGTGTAGGTGCTCGCGGTGAGCGATTTGACCTCGTAGTAGCCGCCCGGGGCACTCGCGGTGGCGGTGGCGGCAGTGCTGCCGCCGGAGAGAAACTCGATCTTTGCTCCTGGCAGCGGCCCGATGAGCTTTCCGGTGGAATCTTGCCCATAGACACGTCCATGCACCGCGGGCTGGCCGGTGGATGATTGAGCCACAGGGGCAGTCGCTGGAGGTTCCGTGGCGCTTTCTTTGGTGAGGAGAAAATCATGCGCGTAGTCGATTTCGCCCGCAGGCAGTGCAAAACCGCGCTCATGCGCCTCATCGCGATACCCGGCGGCCTTGACGGTGTAGCGATACGGCGCGGCGCTGAGACCGGTGATCGAGTAAAAACCGGTGTCACTGCTCGTCGTGCTGGCGGCGACGGCTCCTGACGCGTTTTGCAGCTCGATCCGTGCTCCGGCGACGACACCGAGGTAGTTTCCCTTTTCATCGAGGCCGAGCACACGGCCATGCACCGCGCCGGCGGCATGCGCCGAAGCGGTGAGCATCATGAGAAGCAGCAGCGTCTTCATAGCGAGGGATCGGGGATGAGCCTGACGCCGAAGATGCCGACGGCATCCGTGGGATCAGGCGAGGTGAGGGTGGTCATGAAGGTGAGGGTGACAAACACACGTCCGGTGCCGAGCACGGCGGCATTGAAGGTGGCGAGCTGGGTGGTGTCGAGGCCGTTGCCTGGATTCGGGCCCGCCACGGCCACCGGCGCGGAGTAGGCGGCGGCATTCACCGTGCCGAGAGCGTAACCGGCGAGGTTGTTCGTGCGTGCCCGCGTGAGGCGCAGCGGCACATCGACGAGCGTCATCGGCTGCGCGACACCGCCCGCGGTCTTGGCGAGATTGTAGATGCCCGCGTCGGTTTGAATCGTGAGCACCGGCTGGAAGGGGCTGGCAGGCGAGACATTGCCTGCCCGGTTGCGCAAGACAGGACCGGCGCTCAATTCTCCACGCACCAACAGCGTGCCGGTGGTGGCGGGATTCGATCCGCCGATGAAGCCGACATGCGCCACGGCCCGCAGGCTATTAAAAGGTGCCGGTGGCACGGCCACAAAGCCTTCAAAGCGCACGGTGATCTGCTCGCCGCCGCCGCTGGTGGGCCGCGCGGCGGTGTTGAAGGCCGGTTGAAGCAGGCCGCCGATGCCGCCGGTGTTTTCATGCGTGGCAAAGATCTGCCCGAAGTGCGCCGGCTGCTCCGCATTGATCAGCCAGGCGCTCTGCACCGTCTGAGGATCGGTGGTGAACATGGAGGCCCAGTTTTGCAAAGCGGGCGCTGGAGCGGGCGGTGGCGGGGCAGGGAGGGTCAGTTGGAAACTCGGCGTGGCCGCATTGCCCGGCCGCAGCGGTGGCAGCACCGCGCCGCGCACCATGCCCGCAGCTGCCACAGTGGTGCCTGTGGGAAAGAGCGGCAGCAGCGAGCCGGTGGCCGCGGTGATGACCTGACCGCGTGCGTTCAGCGCGGTGACGACTGGCTGCACATATAGATAAGGCAGATTCGCCGCGGCTATGCTGGCGGCGGAGATCGGCGGCATCACCCGGCGGATGCGGGCGCTGCCACCGCTCAGGGTGATGGGACCAGCGGGCGTGCTGGCGATGGTGCATAGCGGTGTCGGCTGCAACGGCACCGGCAGATGCGGCAGAACGCCGAAGAGATCGATGCGCCACGCGGCGATCTGCGCGGTGTTCCCCGCGGCGGTCCAGCCCACCGTCACGGTATCGCCATTGCACACGATGGGCGTTGTCGGCGCGATGCGCACGCCGCTGATGAGTGGTGCGGCAGGTGGCGGCACGGGCGTGAGCAGATTGGCCAGCGCATTGAGCAGTGGCACGAGACCGAAGGCATTCGGTGGAGGCAGGCCGGTGGGCAGGATGCTGCGCACGGGAGGCAGCAATGGCGGCGGTGGAAGGTCCAGCGGCGGCACCGGGGCCAGCTTCGGCGGCTCTGGCAGTGGTGGCGTGCCACCCACCGGGGCTGGCATGCCGGCACGCCACAGCGGCACCACATTCGGCGCGGGCGCATTTTGCACCACCGTGCCCTGCGCATCAAAATGAGCCACGGGACCAAGCCACACATCACCGAGCACCCGCTGATCATCCGGCTTCAACTCGCTGTCATACACCGCCTTGCCATCCGCCTCGATGAGCACGCGTTTCAGCTTCGCACGGTCGGGCAGTGCATCGCCCTTTCCTCCGCTGCCGATGATGCCGATGCCCGGCACGCCGAGCTGCTCCGCCGTCACCGCGTTCGCCGCGAGATCAGCCGCGCTGATGTCAAAGGTCTGCGCGTCCGGCTCGTCATGCAGCGGATCAGTTTCCGAGCTGAGGAGAAATTTTTTCGAGCCCGCCTGGAGGTAGAGCGGATTGCGAGTGCCCGGCTGCTTGTCCCCGCCGGAGGCCAACGTGATGCGGAGCTGCTTCACCGCGTCCGCCGGAGCCTTCGCCGGCGTTTTTTCCACAAACCACGGTGCCGCGCCGGTCACGATGCCGTTCAGCTCACGCACCTGCGCATGCAGCGCCACCAGCGTGGTCTTTTCCTCGGCGCTGAGATCGCTGCGATTTCCGAGTTCCTCATATTGCGGCAGGAGTTTTTGCAGCTTCTCACGGCTCTCGATGAGCTTCGCCTGCGGATTCGCGTCCACGAGGCCGTTCGCCGCGAAGAGCTTGCCATTCACCTCGATGCGATAACCGGCCAAAATCCACGCTCCACGGCCCTGCGAGGCAAAACCAATGCCCTGGAGGTCGCCGCACTTCACACCCGCCAGGAGCTGCGAGGCCGTGTGAAGCTCATCGAGCCCCGCGGAGGCCCCTTCGAGCGAAAATTCAAAACTCGCCATCTGTCCCGGCTCGATGCGGCCTGTCTCGCGACTCACCGTGGAGGCCTGCGGATAGGCCGCGAAGGACGGCTGCCGCTCCGGGCCGCCCAGCGGATACAGCCGCAGCGGGAAGCCCAGCCCGAGATGCGCGTCCACTGGCTCGCTCAAGGCCGTGCCGTCCTTGCCGGTGCCCAGGGTGATCTTGATCGTTCGCAATGGCTCCTCCGGCGGCAGCGTCCCGATCTCCAAAGGCGTGCGCGGCAGGCCGGCATGCTCCACCGGCTTTTCCGACTCCTCGCCAGGTGTCATCGCAACTGATGTCGCGACCGCCACCGACGGTTTCGTCTTCAGGCCGTCGAGCAGCGCCGGATTGATCTGCGTGACATACAGCACACCGGCACCGATGCCCGCCCCGAGGAGAGTTCCGAGCAAAAGCCCCGTCCATCGCGACGATGGCTTCGGTGCGGGAGGTAAATCGTCCTGGGAGCCGTGCGTCATAAGCGGGTGCGGGTGGGAGTTCGCGGCGAGTGTGAGGCGTCGGGCATGGGATGGCAATGGTTTGTTTGCCGCCCAGTTCACCCTTGCCAGCCGCACGCCTTCCACCGCATCATGTGGGATGCTTCGTGCTCTTTTTCTCCTCGCTGCCACCTCCTCCCTGC
>JBKCXA010000095.1:0-6341 GCA_046316935.1 Prosthecobacter sp. | reverse complement strand
CCAGCCGCTGGCATTCCGGCGTTTGAAATAGGCACGCGGGGCGGTGATGGCAGGCGTGGCGTCGATGCCCGCCTGCTCATCTGCCCAGGCATCAATCAAATCAGGCTGGCCGTCCCCGTTCACATCCTCAATGAAGCGATGGTAGGTCTGGGCCACCACTTTGTTCTGGAGGGTGCTGTGCTCAGCCGCCTGAAGGGCCAGCGGCAGATGCCAGTCCACCTGATCAGCGGTCCAGCCTGAGCCGGTGTTGAGAAAGACTTTCTTATCCCAGACCACGGCGTCATTGGAATCTTTGTATTTCCACGAAGCGACGAAATCCGGGAGCTGATCGCCATTGATGTCCATGAAGCCGCGTCCGCGTGTGCCAAGGTCATCGTAGGCGAGGGCCTGTCCGGGCAGCACCCAGGCCGCCCCGCCATCCACCCAGCCTTCGTTTCCACGATTCAGATACACGGCGAGCTCGTATTTTTGATCCGCCGGCCAGGCAGGCTCCCCGGCAGGCACCGGGCGGTTCCTCTGAAACACAAAATCCGGCAGGCGGTCCCCGTTCACATCCATCAAACGGCGTCCGATGTCCTTGTCGCCGGCCGAATTGACGAGAGGGAGGGGAAGCTGCCAGATGCCTGTGGTTTCCACGGCCCAGTGAGAACCGGCAGGAGCATCTGGACCTAGGTTCCTCAAACCAAAGCACAAACCGCGCCCACCCTGCATCGGCTCGGTGGCTGGCCAGTATTCTTGACCTCCGCGGATCAAATCAACATGACCATCGCCATTTAAGTCAGATTGCCTCCAGCCAAGGTCCACGTTGTCAGCTGCGACAAAAGCAGCCGAGCCATTCGAGATGTAGGGCCAGAGAATATGGACATATAACTGGCCTGCAATCCAATGCCCTGTGACCACTGCCCCGGAAGGCCCGCCGTATGGGTAGTAGTAAATATATCCGGAGTAGGGCCAAAGCACCTGTGCGTATTGCTGCACCGGCACCATCGGGACCCCCCAATTCGCCGTGCCTTCGTTAGAATAAACAGGTCCAGAATCTCCACCAAGCCAGACTCCTGTCGGATTAGGAACTACGGCACCCAGGGAATGAAAAGCCCGCGTTGCAGGTTGATGGAAGATCATGGAGTCGAATCCTCCATTATTGAGAAACACGCTGTAAATCGTGCCGTGGAAGGCTTTCAATTCCGTGAGCGCGAAGAGGGTGGAAAGCAGGTCCGGCTGACCGTCCGAGTTCACATCGGAGATCATGCTGGCAGGCCCGGTCATATTGCTCATCCATGGCAGGTTCGAGGCATCGATCGGCTGCCAGCGCCCTTGGCCGCCATTTTTCAGGAGCTGCCTGACATCCAGTTCATATGGCGAGCCTCCAATCGATAAATGGACTCCTGCCGGGAAACCGTGGTCATAAGTAACGAAGTCCGACTCATAGCGAGGACTCCGGTGCGACATCAGCACATCGCGCAAGCCGTCGCCATCGTAGTCCTCGACCTGCCACGGAACGACATGCGATACACCAGCATTTCCATATTCCCCCATCGAGGTGACACTGGCAACACCTCCCCAACCGGGCTGATAAGGCCATCTGTCCGCCGGACGGACCACCCCATGAACAGGGTAAGGAAGGCGGTTTTTGAGCTTGGCAGTCTCCTGCGCCTTTTCGCCCGCTTGAAACTGTCCGTCATAAAGAGAATCTGACCAGCCCGTCGATCCCTCATCCCACTCGAAGACGGTGGGCGGCACCACCCGCCAAGGCTGCGCCCCCTTTTCCGCCACCGTCATCACCCCGCCCGCATTGAGGTTGAGTTTGGTGAGCAGCGAGCGTCCCGTGGTGGAGCTTTGCTCATACTCCAGCGCATAAGTTCGCAGGACCGAAAGGCCCGTCCTCACCTCAATGCGCTGCAACCGGCGGATCTTCCGCACCAACGATCCCAGCAGGTAGCCTTCATGCAGATCCGGTCTTGCTTCGTAGTGAAAGGCGATTTCATGAGCGGGCTCTCCCGTGGTGGTCCCGGTAAACTTGATGCTCTCCGGCGCGTAATCCGGCAGCACCCTGATTCCAGGAACTGGCGGCCCCAGGCTGCTCGTATCGCAGTAAGTCACGACCCAGTAGTTCCCCAGGTTGTCTGAAACCTTGTTCACCGCCCAGGTGAATGGCTGGGCAGTTTCCTGCGGGCAGGTGGAATTGATGCAGGCGGTGGGGCAGTTCCCGAATTCCATGCGCAGCCCCGCCTTCGTCCACACTTCAAACCAGCCTCCTGATTCAGCATCCGGTTTGTGAAACACCACTTTGGAAAATTGCTCCTTCTGGGTGCGATACTCGGAGCCATCTTCTCCATAGCTGCCGCTCACGCAGAGGAGCCGCTCGCCATCCAGATAAAAGCGGTCGTTCTCGTCAAAATCCGCCGGATCATAAAATCCATCTACCTCGAAGGTGGCAGGCCCCCGGTTGATGACCGTCACCCCGCCGATGCCCCATCCCACCCCGGCGATTCCATTGCCCGAATTGCTGTTGTACTCCAACGTGATACCCGGTTCCACATTGGCGATACCTTTGGGCGTCTCAATGCGCACGGTGTAGCTGGCGCTGCCATCCTGGCCCACTTTGAACTCACCGGGAATGCTCGTGACCGAATCATTCTGAATGCCTTCCGGGTTTGGCGGAAGCATCACCGGGCCTCCACGTGCCGCGTAACCAAGCTCACCGCTGCGGCTGTGATGCTCCGGGTCCGCAAACAGGCTCCCCGCCGTGTTGATTGGAAGCCAGTTAGCCGCATCAAAGCTCAACACACCGCCCACGCCTCCCAGCCAGTCCGCCATGCCGTCCAGGTCCGCATCCTTCTTGAAATCGAAGCTCAACAGGTTCTTGAGCTGGCCGATGTTTGCCAACGCATAGTCCTGCGCCGCCCGCTCGCCGTGGGACCAAGGATAGGCCGTGGCGTAGCCCACGTCCTTTAACCGCGTGTAGATCATCTTCACGACGTTTTTGACCTGGCCTTGATTGACGGCTAGATAGTTGTCCGCGCTTTCAGCATTCGTGCGCCAGCCAGCAAGCATGGCCTCAAGATCACCGCCAGCTCCACCAGGAAGCTCCGCATTCATTTCCTCAATGGCGGCCCGCACGAAGTTTTTGAACTGGCCCTGGTTCACCGCTGCGTAATCATCCCTGCCACGATTGCTGTCCGCCGCCTGACGCTGCTGCCACCAGAGCGGGTCGGCCGCGGTGGCCACCTGGAGGCATAGCCCGCCAAACATCAGAGCCACGGTGGCATCCCGAAAAAGATGCCCACGCAAAAAACACATCACAGAAGGAGCGCGATACATGATCGAAAAACAGAAAACAGATTAAACTGGCAACATCACTCCAAGCCACTCACCAGAGCTTAGGAGGAAGAACTCAAAGCCATCCGATTCAAGGGGGGGACCCCTGGGTAAACTCACCCATGAGCAAATCTCCGGTTTCCGGAACCCGCACAGAACCTTTGACCGATACCTCCGATCCCACATGCAGCTCCCCTTTCACTGAAACCATCCCGCCGAAGGCCGCGCTCTTTGGGCCTATTTGGGTCTGATGCATATAGTTCTCATTGCGTGTGAGACGGATCAGGTCTGCGCGGACTTCCACTTCATCACGATGAATCTCGCCACCAGCTGAGTTCGTCGCTATCTTTTTGAGGGTCATGCCGTCCGCATCTGTCTGGCTATCCAATTGGTCGCCCCAGTAGTCGGTATGATAGGCCCATCGATTGTAACTGAGAGAGGTCGGAGACAAGGTCACACCCAAGCGGCCATCTGGTCCATTCAAAGCCAGTCCTCCATTCCAGGCACGCATAAAAACATGCTGCCCTCCATTGGGATGAGGCACCTCCCAGACCCAATTCGCATCGGATCGTGTCGCTGCCTGATGGATCACCGGTGCATCAAACTCAGTCTGAGTATATGAAACCACACGCTCATCAACCCATATCTCTTGATTATCCTCATAGGTGCCGACGACGCCCCAGCCCGAGCCTCCATCCACCCAGACATCGCCAGTATAAACGTAGTCATATCGGGGTACTGAATAGGCTTCCGTAACCACATCGCCATTCGCATCGACTACTGCCGGATAATCATCGTAACCGACAATCTGCCAGTTGAACTGCGGCTGCATGGAACCCGGATATTGAATGGTGCCATATTCTTCCATTGTCACCCAGTTGTCCTGCCAGTGTCCAGGTTCCGTGTAGCTTTTCATCACTTCCTGATTTGTTTGTTGAACGTATATGGTAAGGCCCTGAATAGGCGAGGTAGCCGCCGTGTTAGGCTGAATCCAGCCGATATTCAGAGCCGCGCCGATGGTGGCTTGATTGGAGACATCAATGTCCGTGTAGGACTGGGCGGATGCGGTGACGCCGGACGCAAGGCCCAGCATGAGGATGAGGAGGGATGGCTTCATGGGAAAAGGTGGACGTTTGCGCATGAGGGTTTGCGGTTCTGCGGTTCTCCGGCTCTGGATGTGGAGGCGGTATGGAGTAGGATTCGAGCGAGACCCGCCCGCATGACGATGAGGAGCGCTGCGGGCGGGAGATGAGGACGAAGGGGCGGCGCTCAGCCACCCACGGTGATGGCGACCTCCTCGCTCCAGAGGCCGACCTGCTCATCACCCACGCGCCAGATGGCGCGGTATTTCCATTTCACGGGGGTGGCAGGGAGAGGCTGGGTATCGGTGTAGCCAGGGGTGGTATCGTAGGCCAGATCGACGAAGCCTTTAGCATCGGCGCGATCCACCTGGATTTGCAGCATGTCGAGGAACGAACGGAAGCCGCCCCAGCCCCAGTCGAGCACGACCTTTCCGCCGACCACCTTCAAGGTGAACTCCGGGCGGAGAGTAGCGAAATCCGGGCCGGAGACCTCCGAGCCGATCGTGCCCAAATCCGTGCCGATGGAGTCCACATAGGCCGGGGCCTCCTGCATGACCTGCACGAGGCTGAAAATGCGGGTGAGCGCCCCCGGCTTCACCGGGACGACGGCGGGCAGGCCCGCTCCAGCATCCGCCGGAGGCAGCGGCGGGGCCGCAAAGGCAGGCAGGACCATCACGGCATCTCCCGTGCCCCCTTGGGCTTCCCGGATGAAATCCGTGCAGGACTTTGACCAGGCCTTCAGCGCAGGCTGGTAGGCTCCCAGCAGGTAAATCAGCCAGCGGGCATCCGCCACGGCGGCGGCACACACCGGCACGGAGACGCCAAGGGAGGGCGCATGGCCGATGAGTTTATTGAAGAAATTCGTCAGCCAGAGAATCTGCTCCGGCACATTTGTCGGGTAGTAGCTATTGTGTTTCATCTTTTTGGTTGGGTTGCGTGAACGGGAGCTGGTAGCTGGCGGCGGCACATAGCCCGGATCACCGGGCTCGAGGATGCCATCCCAGGTGACATTCGGGTTGGGCGAATCCCAGGTGTAGGGCTGGCCTGTGAAGGGATCGATCTCGGTGGAGTCCCAAAAGAGCGGTTTCATAAGCAAAAACAGCCTTCCCAGGCTGCTGGAGGCGGCTCCCGAGCGCCGGGAGGTGAAACTCCCGCTCCCGGAGGCGAGCCTCCAGCCCGTGGAGGTGGCAGGCAGGCTCCGCGAGGTGCACCTCCCGCTCGTGGAGGTGAAACTCCAGCCCATGGAGGTGCCGCTCCAACTCCCGGAGGCGCGACTCCAGCTCGTGGAGGTGAAGCTCTGGCTTCTGGAGGCGCGCCTCCGCGAGCATCGGAGGACACTGGAAACGCTGGAGGTGCAGCTCTCGCTTCTGGAGGAGCGCCTCCCGGCACAAAAAGTGCGCCTCCACGCAGCGGAGGGGCAGCCCAAAGGCCATGCCACTGCTGCAACCGCTGCTTGACAGCCCCTCAGCGCCTCCGCGCTTAGTCTCTGACCTCTGACCTCTGACCTCTGGAGGCGGAGCCAGACAATTCTTCCCCCTGCTCGTCAAGGCGTTTCACCTTGGTGGGCCTGCACAGGAAATACTGGAGGGCGGTGTTCATCGGGAATTTCCTCGAACAAGAAAATTCCACCAAATTTCCGGGATAATGTCGATGAAATTCTTGTCGAGGTGCGGCCACAGCGGACCCGAAACCTGCGCTTTTTCTTGGCTTGGAAGGATTTTCCTAGGCCGAAATTTTTTTCGCTCTACAGCAGCGCCTCGTGGGCGCGGCCGCCTTGGTTTTCGTAGTCGAGGATGAGGCGGGGGTTCACCACGCAGTTTGTGTGTAAAGGCGGCGCGGGAACGCCGCTGCCGCCCGCGTCCGCATGGCGCGCCGGCCCCTGCGGACACGGAGCGGCACCCGTCCGCCGCCGCCGCCGCCGCCGTTGCGCCGCCCCTACTG
>JBKCXA010000094.1:0-3602 GCA_046316935.1 Prosthecobacter sp. | reverse complement strand
CACATGCGTGTCGATCGTGCGCTCCATGCTCGCATCTGGCTCCTCGCTGCTCGCTTCCATCAGTTGCTCCCGCGTGAACACACGCCCCGGATGCGAGGCAAAGGCTTTCAGCATGCGAAACTCATAGCGCGAGAGCACCAGCGCCGTGCCGAAGTAAACCGCCTGGCAGCGGATGTCGTCGATCACCAGCGGCAGCACCGCGCCCCCCTTCCCCGGCGGCAGCGGCACGGTGGAAACACGCCGCAGGATGGCCCGCACACGAGCGGCGAGCTCGCGGGGGCTGAAAGGCTTCACCACATAGTCATCGCCGCCGATTTCGAGGCCCACCACGCGATCCACCTCCGAAGAACGGGCCGTCAGGAAGAGGATCGGCAGTGTTTTGGTCAGCCTGAGCGTTTTGCAGACCTCAAAGCCGCTCATGTCCGGCAGCCCCACATCGAGGATGATGAGCTGGAATTCCTGCTGCGAGGCCCTTTCGAGTGCTTCGCGGCCCGTGGTCACGGCCGTGACGGCAAAACCATCCGTCTCCAGCGCATACACGATGTTTTCAGCGATGGACGGCTCGTCTTCGACGATGAGGATTTTGGGAGGCATGGCGGGGGAGAAAGAGGAACTCATTCAGAGATCACAGGACATCGAGCAATTGCTCAATGGATACACCGGCCTGACGCAAAATGCTTTTCAGAGTTCCGATGCGCACCGGCGAATGAAAAGGGACGGTAACATGCCGCCCGGAGTTGGAGAGTTGCACATGGCTGCCTGTTTGACGCTGAACCACGAAGCCCAGCCGCGACAAAGCGGTGATGACTTCCCGGCCATCCAGATCTCTCGGGAATTTCATGCAGCCTGCAGGGCCAATTCGCCCGTGAATTTCAGCGTGACTCGTTTGGGCCGGGCCTGCTCGCCAAAATGGCAGAGCACAGCATCCGTGATATTGGCCTCAAGCTCGGAAAGCGTGCCGCCATTCGTGGTGATCCCACCACCGGCGGGATCATCCCACGAGGCAAAATAGCCCTCGCCGTCTTCTTCCTCGGCGACCACGAAGGTGATTTTTTCGAGTGTTGTCATGTGAACATTCTAAAAGCTCGTCACGGCGCTGCCAAGGAAGAATCTCGACGGAGGAAGAAATGACGAAGGGTCACGCGAGTTTCGGCGAAAGACCTCCAAGCCGCTCGCTCCAGTCCACTTTCGCAGTCAGGGCCATGAGCACGGCGAGGGTGGAAATGCCACCAAGCGTGAGGGTGAGACCGGTGAGGCCTTTGAAGAAGAAGCTGGCGCTGAAGAGCACCATGTAGGCAAACTGCGCCGGGAGGGCGATGCGAAACATGAACTCGCCCGCGGCGGCACGCAGGTAGCCGCAGACCAGCGCCAACGACACGGCGGCGGCGATGGCAAAGCTGGCATACACCGGAAACACATCGAGCATGTAGCTGAAGAGCAGCGGGAAGGCGAAGAAGCCACCGGCGAGGAAGACGTAATTCACCGGATGCAGGCGGATGCCGCGCACGATGACAGTGATGACCAGCACGCCAAAGAACAGCAGGAGCGAGAGCGGCGACCAGAAGGCGATCTGGGCCGCGACGGGGCCCGCGTTCAACTCACGCGGCATGTCGATGGCGATGCCGGGAGCGGAAATGGCGTCGTCATACTTCCAAATGAATTTCATCCCCTTCCCCGCGAGATCACGATCGGTGGGCGAGCTGACGGGGAAGTTCACATCGGTGAAATCGGTGGTCAGCGTGAGCTGGAAGTCGCGGATGCGGCTCGCATCGGCAAAGGCGTAGCGCCACGCATCGGTGCCGCGGCACTCGTAGCTGATCTTCACCGGCACGGACTGGCCGGGCGACAGCTCGATGCTCTCCGTCATGATGCCCTGCTCGGGTGTGACGAGTGATTTGCGTGCTTTGTCGCCCTCGCCGATCACAAAGCTGACCTTGTCGAGCATGCTTTTGGTCGTCGGCAGTTCGAGATCAATGTGCAGCGTCTGCGTGATCGTGCTGTCGTTCTTGAAGGTGTAGCCGCCTTCAAAGATCGTGCCGTAGGTGCGCTGCCAAAACAGGCCCATTTTCACCGGCTGGTAGTTCATCGACACTTTCACATCGCTCGTGGACGGCTGCAGCAGCACACGCTCGCCATCACTGGCCTTGTAACTCGCCGTGGGATGCTTCTGACTGAGATTCGGTCCCCAGCGATCATGCACGCCGAAGGTCGTGGTGTCGCGGACGTGCGCCGTGCGCATGGTGATCGTGCCGCCAAGGAACCACCACGCGAAGGAGGTGAGCACGAAGATGATGGCGATGGTGATGAGGTGTGATGTTTTCATGGAGTGGTGGAGTAGTGGAGTGATGAGGTGGGGGATCAGTTGGTGCGTTTGCGGTAGGCGATGCGGGCCTGGGGCTGCTGGTCGCGGCAAAGGGATTTGCGGAGGTGGAGGCCGGGCTTGGCCTCGGCGGCGGGCGCGAGGGCTTCGATGTTGCCGCTCGCGGTGGTGTCGAAGCCCGCGGGGAGCTGCACCTGCCAGTCGATCTGCTTTGCAAACAACGGCGTCTGCGGCAGGGCGAGGTTGATCTCGCCTTCGGTGGGTTGAAGGGCAGGCAGCGTGCTGGTGAAGGAGAGCTCGATCTTCGATTCGCTGCCGTCGGTGGCCGGATCATCGAGCGGAATCTCCAGTCGCGTGCCGCTGGGCGAACCCGGACGGATGAGCGTGTCGTTGACGCGGCATTGCAGGAGTTGCGAACCTTCCGGTAGCGTGATGACGATGCGCACCGGCGGATCATGGCGAACGAGCAGCGTGCCCTCGGTGAGCACCGAACCATCGCGCACGACCTGCGTGGCATAGGTGGCGGAGGTGAGGATGGCTTCATCGGCGAGCGGCGTGGCCGGTTTCGCCGCATCCTCCAAGGTCAGCGTGATCTCACCACCCGCCGCGGGCAGCGCATGGCGACCGTTTTGCCGGATGAGCGTGCCGCTCGAAAGTCACAAAACATGGTTTTCCGGCAACGAAGCCACTTCGAGGGCGGCGACGGCACTCGGAGCCAGATGAAGCGTTTGCGGCCAGACGGCCGGAAAGGTCAGTTTGAGGCTCGTGAGGCCGGTTTGATCCGTGAGAAGGCAGAGTTGCTCGTTTTGCACCACCACACGGGCATCGGCGGGCTCGATGCTCACCGCTCCAGTCGCGGCTCCCGCCAGCGGAATGGTCTGCCAGCCTTCGGCAAAGCTCTGCGCCTGCATCTCCGCGATGACCTCGCCCGTTTTCGCATCGAGCCGGTAAACAGCCGAAAGCAGCGCGGCAGGCACCGGCGGCGGCGCTTTCGTCTTCACCTCGACCACCGGCTGCGAGGCCGCGAGGAGGCGCTTCAGTTCCGCGTAGCTGATGCGGACTTCGCTTTCGTCGAGTTGAGTAGTTTGAGCCGTGGCGGCCGAGGTGGCCAGCACGGCTCCCATCAGGGAGAGGCGGATGATTTTCATCGCTCCCATGCTGCCGGACCGCCGTGAAACCTTGATGAACCGGGCATGAAATGACGAAGGAAAGCCATTTCACAGGCGGAGCCTCAAACGCGCTCGGCAAAGTGGAACAGGGTTTCACTTTTTCGGCTCGGAAC
>JBKCXA010000093.1:0-4117 GCA_046316935.1 Prosthecobacter sp. | reverse complement strand
ACCCTGTGCATCGGCTTCCTGATGTGTGCCTGGACGGAAAAAGGCCAGTGCCTGCATGACATGATGGCCGGATGCCTGCTGTATAAGAAATCCTGAATCTCACCCACCCGCATGAACTACCACGTCGCCAAAAATGGAGCCCAGCTCGGGCAGATGTCCGAAGAAGAAATCGCCAGCCGTCTCGCTTCCGGCGAGCTTTCCAACAATGACCTCTGCTGGACGGATGGCATGGGCGAGTGGCAGCCTCTTGGCTCGAAGTTCCGGGCCCCGGCGGCCATGCCACCGCCTGCTGCCGCCGCTCCAGCGAGCATCAATCCCTACGCGGCACCAGCTTCGAATGTGCTGAGGACTCTGGGAGCCGCGGAGGCGTTCGAACTCGCGGATCGTGGCACGCGGCTCGGCGCTTCCTTCATCGAAGGATTTGTGTTCCTGCTCGCCGCCTCGCCGATGATCATCGCTGTGTCTGCCATGGATTCGGCCTCGTCCACAGATGAGGCTGCGGCGCCCAATCTCGCGCTCATCGGGTTGGGTGGTGTCCTCCTTCTTGGCGTGGCCATCTACCAGCTAGTCATGCTGGCAACTCGCGGCCAGTCCATCGGCAAACGCATGCTGGGCATCCGGATCGTGACGCATCCCGACGGAGCCAACCCCGGCGGTGTGAAGACCATCCTCTTGCGCGGTTTTGTGCCGGGCATCATTTCCAACATCCCTTTGCTCGGCCCCATCTTCTCGCTCGTGAACATCTGCTTCATCTTCCGTGAGGACCGCCGCTGCATCCACGACCTCATCGCGGGCACGCAGGTGGTGAAGGGTCAGCCGCCGCAGTAAACCTGATCACTCCAGCGCCTTCTTCGCCATCACCGGATCATCGGTGGTGATGCCATCGATGCCGAGCTTCGCCAGACGGGCCACCTCGGCAGGCTTGTTGATCGTGTAAACGACGGCGGTGAGACCTGCGGCATGGATTTGGGCCACCATGGCCTCGCTCCAAGCCCAATCGGCGCCGAGATCGAGGCCGTCGAGACCATCGGCTTTGGCTTTTGTGATCACATCAGCCAGCTCAACGGGCTGTTTGGTCTTCTTGTCCTTGCTGCCGGAGAGCTGGAGCACGGGAATCCATGGCAGCGCCTTCTTCGTGGCGATGCAGGCCTCCCGCTGAAAGCTGATGATGGCGAGCTGTTTTGCCCGCGGCTGGAGTGGCTCCAGCACCTTCACAAGCGCCGGGACGATCTCCGCGCCGGTTTTGATCTCGATGACAAAGCGTCCGCGATCCGCCGGCATCGTGGCGAGAGCCTGAGCGAGCGTCGGAAGGCCCGGAAGCTCCGCGAGCTTCGTTTGGGCAATGACCTTGTTCTCGCCGGGGAAGGTGCGTTTCGTGTCTTTGTCGTGAATGACGACCACTTCACCATCTGCTGTGAGATGGATGTCGAGCTCGCAAGCATCCGTGCCGCTCTTCCAAGCCAGTTCGAAGGCCTCAATCGTGTTTTCCGGTGCCTTCGCCGAAAAGCCGCGATGAGCGATGATTTCGATCGCAGCGGCGTTCATGGCGAGAAGGAGGAAGAGGAGGGGTTTCATCGAAGGAAGTTGGAAGCGGGTCAGAGGTGAGAAGTTAGAGGTCAGAAGTGGGTCGTCTGACATCTCACTTCTTACTTCTCACACCAATTCAGGCCGCGTGAAGGCCGCCACCACCGGATACCCTTTGCTCTCGATGTTCTCGCGACCGCCTTCCTGGCGATCGACGAGGATGAGAGCGAAAGCGACCTTGCCGCCTTCTTCTTCGATGGCCTGGATGGCTTTCAAAGTCGAATCACCGGTGGTGATGACGTCATCGACGACGACGACGGGCTGATCCGGCGTGAAATTGCCTTCGATGCGCTTGCCGCGACCGTGGCCTTTGGCCTCCTTGCGCACGACAAAGGCCTGCACGGGCTTCGCATCGCCCGCCATGCTGGAGCTCATCGCCACGGCGAGCGTGATCGGGTCCGCGCCCATGGTGAGACCACCGAGCGAGCCGATGCTGAGGCCGCGTTTCGCTTCTTCCTGGCGCAGCAAATCATGCAGCACGCGTCCCACGAGCACCGCACCGCGTGAATCGAGCGTGGTGACGCGGCAATCGACATACAAATCACTCTCCTTGCCGGAGGCGAGGGTGAATTTGCCCGTTTTGACGGACTTGGCTTTGAGGATCGTGCGGAGTTCTTCGCGGTCAGCTTGCAGGGACATCGTCGGGTGTGGGTTCGGGGTTGGGAGAGGTTTCGGTGGAGGCTTCGGATTCTTCGGCGGGAGCTTCTGGAGTGTCGGACTGGTCCGACGAGTCAGACACGTCGGACGAGGGAGCAGGCACGACACCATCCACGGTCAGCGTGACGCCAACGGCCTTCGCGGCTTCCACCGCAGGGCCGCCGAAGGCCAGGATGGTGGCTACTTCTTCCTGGATCTGGGCCACTTCATCGAGTTTGAGCTCGGGGTCGCGGACGATGAAGATCTCGCCGGTCTTCTTGTTCTCGTAAAAGAGCATCTTGTTCCCATCGATCTCCTTTTCGGCGGTCTGCACGAGCTGGCGTTTCCGCTCGAGCATGAGCGCGAGGATGTAGCGGGCGTTTTCGGTCTTGGGATCGCCTTCCTCGATGAAGCGCTGGAGCAGGTCCTGGGCGCTGGCTTTGGGGGCGATCTCCGGCTTCGTCTCGGGCTCGACCTTTTGATAAAGCGTGCGCCAGGCGGCGATGGGCTTGCGGGCCTCCTTTTCGGCGGGCCAGGCCTCGGCGCAGATGTCGCGGCGGGCGTACTCGTTGAGGTCCGGATCAAAGTAGATGGCGGTGTGGAAGACCTCGCCGTCCTCGAAAGGTCGCTCGGTGACGGCGCAGGCATGGGCTCGGCTGCGGATGTGCCAGTTCTGTTGCATCAGGCTGTCTTTATGAGTTCCAGGTTCAAGGTTTCAAGTTTCAAGTGGCCGTCCCCTTGGCGAGCGGACCGTCCTGACGGTTTCGCGGACGGGCGATCTGTGTCGTTTTGCGCTTCTTGGGAAGCAGGCGCAGCTTCGGCAGGTCGCGGTTGTTGGAGCGGTAGTAGAAAAGCACGAGCCCGAGGCTGCCGAAGAGCAGATGCGGCATCCACACGGTGAACCAGCCGGGCAGGTGGCCGCCTTTGCCAAGATTGAGGAAGAGGTTGTTCACGAACATGAACACGAAAAACACAAAGATGCTGCCCGCGATGCCACCCACCGCGCCGCGTCGCGAGTAAGCCACGCCGAGCGGCACGGCAAAGAGCACGACGGCCAGCGCCTGCCACGGCAGGGCAAAGCGATGCCACAAATGCGTGCGGAAGGGCGCGAGCTTGTCGTCCGCGGCCTTGGGATGTGATTTGAGGTAGGAAAGAACTTCCGGCACGCCCATGAAATCGGCCTTCAGCGCATAGCTGACGAGGCTCCACGGCGTCTCCTCGATCTGCGCCGCGTCGAGCACGAACTGCCCCTGGTTGTCCGGCGAGAAGGGAGGCGTGCCCACGGGATCGCCATCTTTATACAGCACCTCGTTGCCATCAAAGAAACGCCAGCCGCCGCGTGGCGTCCAGGTGGCCGAGCCAGCCAGGATGGTGCGCGAGGGGCTGCCATCCGCGGCTTCCTCTCGCATCTGCACGCCGCGCATCCGCTGATTCCCGCCGCGCAGGGAGACGGGAAAGGTGCCCACATACCAGGTGCGGCGGGTCTGCGGATTACGAAACATGATCGAGTCCGCCATGATGGAATCCGGCGAGTTCTCCGTGAGCGCACGGACCACGGCCTTGCGATTTTTTTCTGCTCGCGGGGCCCAGTAGTAATTCGCCACCATGCTCAAAAACGCCGTGTAAATCGTGGCAAGGAAGATGGGGCGCAGCACGCGTGCGAGACTCTGCCCCGTGCCGAGCAGGGAGATGAGCTCGTTCGCCCGGCTCATCTTCGTGAGCGAGTAAAGCGTGGCCAGCAGCAGCGCCACCGGGATGATCGTCACATAGATGTAGGGCAGCAGTCCGGCGTAAAAGCCGAGCACGTCTGAGAGCTTCGAATGCGCCTCCTGGAAGTCTTTGAGGTTGTCCAGCAAGTCCGCGATGATCCACAGCGAGGTGAAGGAGACGAAGCAAA
>JBKCXA010000092.1:0-7647 GCA_046316935.1 Prosthecobacter sp. | reverse complement strand
CCTCTGGACTGCGCTCAGATGAGTCCGGAGGACTCAACCACACTCAAAGCCAGCCTCTGCACTACCTCATCATGGAGTTCGTCGATGGCGTGAATCTCCGCCAGGCCATGCGAGCAGGCCGTTTCACACCGGAACAGGCTTTGAAGATCATCCCGGCCATCTGCGATGCGCTTCAGTTCGCCCACACACAGGGCGTTTTGCATCGCGACATCAAACCGGAGAACATCCTGCTCGATACGACCGGCCGGGTGAAGATCGCCGACTTCGGCATCGCGAAGATTCTCGATGAAAAAGGCGGCGACATGCTGCTGACACAAAGCGGCGCCAAGCTCGGCACCGCGCCCTACATGGCCCCGGAGCAGATCGAGCAGCCATCGAGCGTCGATCATCGTGCCGACATTTACAGCCTCGGCGTGGTCTTTTACGAGATGCTCACCGGTGAGCTGCCGCTCGGCCGCTTCGCCGCGCCGTCGGAGCTGTCAGGCGTCGGCGGAAACATCGACGAGATCGTGTTTCGAGCGCTGGAGAAAGAGCGCACGCGTCGTCAGCAGAGCGTGGATGAATTCAAAACGCAGGTGGAAGGTGCTGGAGTGTCCAAACCGCGCCGCTTTTGGAATCCAACCGAGTCTTTTGAATACAAGTCCAAGCGCCTGCTGTGCGGGCTGCCGCTGCTGCATATCACGGGAGGCATTGATCCTCACACCGGCAAGCGGCGCGAGGCGCACGGCTTTGTCGCGGTCGGCGGCAGGGCGCGCGGAGTCTTCGCTTTTGGCACGGTGGCGCGTGGCTGGTTTGCCTTCGGAGGTGTCGCGACAGGGTTGGTGGCCTTTGGAGGTGT
The DNA here is from genome assembly GCA_046316935.1 of Prosthecobacter sp. Lineage (GTDB taxonomy): Bacteria > Verrucomicrobiota > Verrucomicrobiia > Verrucomicrobiales > Verrucomicrobiaceae > Prosthecobacter. The sequence continues at coordinate 6,809 of JBKCXA010000092.1, read as the reverse complement.
GGGAATCGGCGTGGTATCCTTCGGGTGCCTCGCACTCGGATTGTTGCTGGCCTATGGAGTTCTCGGCATGGGAGCCTTCGCAGTCGGTGGTTTGGCAGCCGGATACCATGCGGTCGGAGGGCTGGTGCTCGGTTGGCATGGCGTCGGTGCCATCGTCCTCGCTCATCAGGGTTACGGCGCCATCGTTCATGCAGCTGAAGTCGTGAAGGAAATGGCATCCATGCCGCTTCTGACGCACGCGCTTTATTCGACCAGGAACTGGAGCTACTTCTTAATTCTCGCCTCGCTGCCGGTGAGCACCTTGATCGGGTGCGCCCAATCATGGGGACGAGACCAGTCAGCAGCCAGCGACTCTTCCGAGCACCGCGTCTCCAAGCGGATCTTTTGGTCCGTGCCCGCCATGGCGGTGTTCGGCGCAGTTTGGGCCGTGCTGATGCGCATGTTGGTGGATGCTGCGGAGCCATCAACGCCGTGGATTGTCGTCCCTTCGGGGGTGACGATCATTGGTCTGCTTTTTTTCATCCTCGCCCTGCCCTTGTGGCTTGGGATGGTGCCGATGAACTCCTTTTACGGCGTGCGCCTGCCGTCCACCTTTGCCTCCGATCAGCGCTGGTATGATGTGAATGCCGTTTTCGGAAAGCATCTTTTCATCTGGTCGCTGCTGGTCATTGGCGCGGGCATCGCGGGCTTTTACCAACTGCCGCGACATCAGGATGCGTATGCGTGGGCATCGATCACGCTCACACTGGTGGCCGTCGCCGCCTCCGTGGCCGCCACTCTGTTCTGGATGCACCTGCATCCGATGGATGCGCCAGCGAGGAAGAAAAGCCGGCTCATGTCTTGGGGCGGACAAACCATCGCCGCCGTGGTGATCGCGATGTTCATTAAATCCTTCATCGCCGCGCCCTACAAGATCGCAGGCGGTGCCGAGACAGGCGTCACGAAAGGCAGCCACTGGATGGTCTCGCGGCTCGACACCGGCTTCAGAACGGGAAACCTCGTCATCTATCAGCATGACGGCGGTCAGTATTGGATCGCCCGGGTCGTAGCAAGGGAGGACAAAGGCCTGCTGCTGAAACGTGGCGGCGCGGAAGAGGAGTTCTTCATGCCGTGGGACAAAATCGCCGGGAAGATGCTCTTCGCGCACTTTTCGCCGGATGTGAAGGAACCTGTCAGTTCGATTTCTGTTGTGCGAGAGCCGGTGGCGGAAGGCACATCGAAGGCTTTGAACACCGCTCCAGTGTTGCGATTCACGCGGTTGAAACGCAACGGCACTGACGGGCAATGGCCGGTATACACCATGGATGGCAAACCCTTGGATGATGAGGAGTCGAAACGGCTGATTCGCGCGTCCGTCGGTTCTGGCGTGACCTCGCGGAATGCGCAGGATTGCTGGCTGGAGCTCTGGTTTGAGCATCCCGACTTTGACCGCCACAGCCAGGTGCGTGTCGATATCGCCGGTCCGGACGGCCAGCCGCTGAAGGATCGAGACTCCAGCACGGCGGCACCGGGATGGGTCTCGGTGCGGCCCCATCCCGCGTTGTCCAGCTATGTCATCAGCCCTGGCCGTGTCGGCCAACTTCCCGCATCGGTGCAAGTCACGCTGCGTTACAGCATCGGCCCTTGGCGAAAGGGCAGCGTGCTGCCTGCGGACTACAATGGCTCCATGACGTTCGGCGAAGACTGCCTCCTCGCGGGATTTGGGGATGATCAATACCACCGCGCCTTTGTGTCCTGGTCGAAAGGTCAGGATGGCTGGATGTATGACGCCACTGCCAGACTGAAGGACGGGACTGAAATTGGCTCCTCCGGCTGGTCGCGCTCGGGTCATCCGGGCAAGAACATCGTGGAGAGCGTCTGCTTCCCGGTCCAACTGCGAGAGGTGGAGTCCTTCCGGATTCGCAGCCGCAGGGTGGCCACCATCACCTTTCCTCATGTGGTCATTCCACCACTGCCATGACCTCCTCCTTCCATGACACCCGCTGGACGCTCGTTTCGCGATCACGCGGGAGCGACACGCAGGCCGCGGCCGCGTTGAGCGAGTTGTGTGAGGCCTACTATGCGCCGGTCGTGGCTTTTTTGCGGCGGCAGGGTCGAGAAGAAGATGGCGCGAGGGAACTGGCGCATGATTTTTTCGCCAAACTGCTCGCTGGTGGTGCCATCGAAGGGGCGAAGCCGGAGCGTGGTCGTTTCCGCAGCTACCTGCTCGGTGCCTTGAAGCACTTCGCGGCGGATCAGCGGGACAAAACGCTCGCCTCAAAACGCGGCGGTGGTCTCGATCATGCCGAAGTGGACGAAGAAATGCCCGATTCGACGATGGAGATGCCCGATGCCGAGTTTGACCACCAATGGGCGCTCACCTTGCTGGCGCGGAGTTTGAGCCGCTTGGAGTCAGAAATGGCCGCCGAAGGCAAAACAGCCCATTTTGAGGCCTTGAAGCCCTGGCTGAGCGCTGAGGCCGATTCGACCCCGCAGGCCTCAGCGGCCGAAAAGCTCGGCCTGAGCATCGAAGCCGTCAAAGTGGCCATCCATCGCCTGCGCAAACGCTTCCGCGAGGTCGTGAAAACCGAGATCGCCCACACCGTGAGCGATTCGGCCTATGTGAACGAGGAGCTCGATGCGCTGATGATGGCGCTGCGAGGAGCAGGCTGACTCACGCCAGCATCTTCGTCACGAGCTCGCCATGCACATTGGTGAGGCGCATGTCGAGGCCTTGGAAACGCACGGCGAGCTTGGTGTGATCAAAGCCTAGCAGGTGAAGCAGCGTGGCGTGGAGGTCGTGCACATGCACGGCATCCTGGGTGACATTGAAACCGAACTCATCGCTCTCGCCGAGCGTCATGCCAGGCTTCATGCCGCCGCCAGCAAACCACATGCTGAAGCAGTTCGGGTGATGATCACGGCCATCGCTGCCGCCTTGCACCATCGGCGTGCGTCCAAACTCGCCCCCCCAGATCACGATGGTGTCTTCCAGCAGGCCGCGTTGCTTCAAATCACGCACGAGAGCAGCGCAGGGCTTGTCGGTGAGGCCGCACTGGGTCTTCAATCCGCCGGTAAGACCGCCGTGATGGTCCCAGGCTTCGTGAAAGAGCTGCACAAAGCGCACACCACTTTCGATGAGGCGGCGGGCGAGCAGGCAGTTGTTCGCAAAGGATGCCTCGCCGGGCTTTGCGCCATACATATCGAGGATGTGTTGAGGCTCTTTGGAGATGTCCATCAGCTCCGGCGCGGTCTGCTGCATGCGGTAGGCCAGTTCGAAGCTGTTGATGCGGCTGGCGATCTCGGGATCACCCACGACGTTGAGCCGCTCCTCGTTGAGCTGTTTGAGCACATCGAGCGTGTCACGCTGCGTGGCGTCATCGACGCCTTGCGGATTGTTGAGGAAGAGAACGGGCTCTCCACTGCTGCGAAAGGGCACGCCTTGATAGACGGTGGGCAGGAAACCGCAGCCGAAGTTGCTCATGCCGCCGCTGGGACCTTTTTGGCCGCTTTGCATCACGACATAGCCGGGCACGTCGCGGTTCTCCGTGCCGAGACCGTAGAGAGTCCACGCGCCAAAGCTGGGACGGCCAAAAATTTGCGATCCGGTGCTCATCAGAATCTGCGCGGGCGCATGATTGAAGGCATCCGTCTTCATCGATCGCACGATGGTGAGATCATCGGCGATCTGCGCGGTGTGCGGCAGCAGCTCGCTGAGCTCCGCGCCACTCTGGCCGTGGCGGGCGAATTTGAACTTCGGGCCGAGCAGCTTGCTGTTCGGATTGATGAAGGCGGAGCGGTAGCCTTTGAGCAAATCCGCCGGAGGCAGCTTGCCGTCCCATTTCGACAGCTCGGGCTTGTTGTCGAAGAGCTCGAGATGGCTCGGAGCGCCGCCCATGAAGAGATAGATGACGCGTTTGGCCGTCGCGGGGTAGTTGGGCTTCTTGATGGCCAGCGGGTCAGCGGCCGATGGAGCGGCTTTCGCGGCCAGATCCATCGCCGCGATGCTGGCGAGGCCCACGCCGCATTCTTTAAAGAACCAGCGGCGGGTGCGGTAGCGGGCGTATTCGGCCTGGAGTTCGTGGCGGAGCTTCATGGAAGGCTTTTACACCCGAAATCACCTTCTTCCTGCCACGAACTCGCTCAAAACAAAAAGCGCCGCGGCATTCTCCATGCCGCGGCGCCGTGATTTCGGGCCTCATTTGCCCTGCTGACCACTCCACACCGGCCACCACGCTTCGAATTCCGACGGACGCACTTTGATGCGCACGAGGTTGTTCGCGTGCAACGAGAGCAGCTTCTCCTCGATGAGCTCGATGAAGTCCTCGCGGTCGCTGGCGGTGATGTTTTTGGCCGTCCAGCGGCGGAGATGCTCCGCCGCCTCGGGCTTAGACATGCGCTTCACGACCACTTCGCGGGCCAGTTCCTTCAATTCCATGCGGTAGCCCACCGCGAGACGGTTCGGAGGACCGATGTCGTCGCGGACGACGCCGTAGCGTGAGCACGATTCCTCGTAAGCATGGGCAAACACCTCCCGCATCAGCTCGATGCGGTTCAGCTCATACACGGCGAGGATGCCCGTCGTGTAGTCCCGCACCGGCACGCCGGTGAAGGACAGCGGGCACATGTTTCCGCGGATGAGGGGGATGTTCGCCGCGAGGCGCGAGGTGCGCTTGTTGCCATCGAGAAAGGGCTGCAGATACGGCATCTGCACCATGAGGAAGAAGCAGCACTCCAGCGGATCGTGGATCGCTGCGGCCTTTTGCAGGATGAGGTCAAAGCACTCCTCGATGAGCGCGGGATTGTTCGTCGGATGAAAAACACTCCCGCCGATGCCCACCGGCTTTTCCCGCAGTGCCCCTTCCGTGCTCCGGCTCTCCATCAGGTATTCCGTGAGGATCGCGTGGAGGTTGAGGAAGGTGTAGCGGTTGTAGCCAAGCTGCTCCGGCTCCTCGACGAGGAACTCGATGGCTGCCTTGTGATTGAGGATCATGAGCGCCTCCTGCTGCCGCGCGGGGTCGTGGCTGCAGCCCTGCTGGAGCAGGAAATCCGTCTCCAGCAGCGAGAAGGTGCTGCCCTCAAGACGGCTCGAGTTCCACACGAGGTCGATCACGAGCCGGTCCATCACCTGCCGCGCATACGTGCCCGGCGGCATGCCCTCCATCTCAGGCGGCGTGCCGCGGGTGCGCAGATGCGCCCGCAGATTCTCCGGCAGCCAGGCCGTTTCGTTCGGCACATAGCTGTCGAGGAACTCGCGACGGTAACCCGCGGGCTTCCGCAGGCTGAAATGCTCGCGGAAGTAGTCCTTCAGGTCACGCAGCGGATCGTCCGCCTCGGCGGGTTTGTTCTCGCGGAGGATGTTGGACTCGGAAAGTGGGATCGAAACCGGCGCTGGAACGGGCTGCGTCGTCGGCTGGGCGATCCGATACTTCGTGGCCCTTGCCTTGCCGACTCGCTCAAGCTGCCCGGCACGCACCATCTCGTCCAAGCGACGTTGCAGCGTGCGGCGGGAGGCTTCTTCGCCGAATCGTGCCATGATCTCGTCGATTCCAAGGCCACGGCTGGCCTGGGAAATGGCGTGATTTAGGGTTTCTGGCATGATTTCTGGCATGATTGGCGCGATAGTGGCATAGAATTGACGCGATTCAAGGCGTTTTGGCATGATTTTCACTTATTGCGCCAAATCGTGCCACTTGCTCAAGGGCGACCGAGGAGCCTTTTGATCTCATCCTCAGAGTAGGTTTTGCTGAGATCGTCAAAAGGCCGGTTCTCGATCACTTTGGGCGCTTTGCCGATCTGCTGGCTGGACGGCAGAGCTGAGTCTGTGCCGAAGGTCTTCCCACCATCCCGGAAGAAAGTGCTGCCATCACGTGACATCTTGGTGGCATCGCGACTCATGGAGGCGTCGAAGGTCTGGCTGCCAAACTGGCTCGTTTTTCCCGCTCCCGAGAAAGTCGCCTGCCCATCTCGCGACATCGTCAGGCCCTTGGCATCGGAAGTTTTGAAGTAGTTCAGCCCTTTGGCCTGATTCGCCCCGCTAAAATTGGAGACATGGTGCTCCTGTGTCTGCCACTTGGAGCCAATGCTCCGCTCCTGAGAAGGATCATCCATGTATTTCTGAAACGGACTGGTGCGATTCATGTCCGGCTTGTTGAGCCGCTGGCCAAGTGTCTGGTCCATGAGATCCTTTTTCTTCTTCTTGTCCTTCGCGCTGCCGCAGGAGCAAAGCAGCAGCGCCGGAAGGAGGGCGAGGGCGATGAAGGCGATGCGGTTCATGGTTGTGGGGCGGCTTGGTCGAGCTGCTGCTTGGCGAGGAAGGCGGCTTCGCGGGCGGTGCCGGTGGGGAGGCGGTATTTCGGCAGCTCGGCGGCGAGGTCATGTAGTTTCCCCCAAGCGGCGTGGAGTTCAAACACGAGTTTTGCGGCCTCGGCGGGCATCGCCCAGCTCAAACGCATGAGGAAGGCCTCGGCGGCTTCGAAGTCTTTTTGGCGGATGAGAAAGCGTGTCCACGCGGCGTGGATTTCCGGCTGCAAGCTCTCGCCGGCCTCGCTCTGCCGTAGCGCGGCATCGAAAAGCTCGCGGGCGAGGTCGGCGTGGCCGGTTTCTTCCAAAGCAAGTGCCCAGGCCACCGTCTGCCCGCCGCCGGGGAAGGGCATGCGCAGCGTTTCATTGAAGAGCTCATGCACCTCCGCCTCGTCGCCGAGGGCCTGAGCCACGCGGACAGCCATCGGCAGCTTGCGACCATTCTCCCGCAGCGTGGGGATGGAGGCCACGACCTGGCAGGCCTCGCGAGCCCACGCGGCTTTTCGACCTTCGAGCAACTGCTGCGC
>JBKCXA010000091.1:0-9286 GCA_046316935.1 Prosthecobacter sp. | reverse complement strand
GCGAGGTAGTTCGTAGTTCGGGCTTCAGCCCGTGATTGGGAGCTCCCGGAACGGGCTGAAGCCCGAACTACAAACTCGCGTCGTCCCAGCCTGCGCCGTAGTCGAGCACTGGATATGCCTTCCAGATTCTCGTGGCCTCCTTGGCGCCTTGTTTGGCGAGATACTCCTTTGCACTCGACCACGGCCACTCCTGCCATTTCGAGACGTAGCCGTGACGCACGGGATTGTGATGGAGGTAGTTTAGGGTGGCCCAGCCATGGGCTTCGTTGCGGATTTGGCGGTCGGAGATGCTGTGCCAGACATGACGACCGCGCTGAGCGTCTTCGCCGTTCCAGGAGAAGGAACAGCGACCGTGCAGTCTGCCCAGATCGGCCAGCGTCTGCTTTAAGTCGGGTGTTTCGAGATAGAGGTGGTAGTGATTGGGCAGCAAACACCACGCGTGAAGCCGGCATCCTTCCAGAGTGGATAGCAGCTCTTCGGAGAAAGCATCCATGCGCTCAGGCGTGGCTCCGATGATCGGCTGATGTTCGTAACATGCCGCTGTGAGGTGAAACTCACCGGCTCCACCGAGCGGATGCGGTGGCGTGTGCCACGGGCGGCTGCGGAGTTTCCGCCACTGGAGGACGTTGTCCCGTTCTTCGTGAGTCATTCGCCGCCACGCGTACATGGCGCGAGTTTGTCGTCCGGCCTTCAGGCCGTCAAGGTTCGTAGTTCGGGCTTTAGCCCGTGATTGGGAGGTCCCAAGCACGGCCTGAAGGCCGAACTACAAACACGGAACGGGCTAAAGCCCGAACTACGAGCAGAGCTTCCGCGCTTCCGCGAGCGCTGCATCGACCTTGCTCACATCCTTGCCACCTCCACGGGCGAAGTCGGGTTTTCCGCCGCCTTTGCCGCCGACGATGGGGGCGATGGTTTGGATGAGTTTGCCGGCTTGGACCTTGGACTGGTGGTCTTTGCCGACGTTGGCCATGAGGGTGACGTTTCCGCCGCCGGTGGCGGCGAGGACGATGATGCCGGTGAATTGAGATTTGAGGGCGTCGTTGACGGCCATGGCGTAATCGGCATCGACGTCGCCGAGGTTGGCGATGAGGACGTTGCCTTCGGCGGTGGCGAGGAGGTCTTTGGCTTTGCCGCTGGCTTCGCGCTGCTGGGCGGCTTTGAGGGCTTTTTCGAGCTCTTTTTGCTGCGTGAGGATCTGGTCGAGCTTCTTCTCGAGGTCGGCGGTGCCTTGGGCGCTGACTTTGCCGGCGAGGAGCTTGAGGAGGTCGGCATCGGCCTTGGCGGCGTTGTAGGCTTCGAGGCCGGCGATGGCCTCAATGCGGCGCACGCCGGCGGCGACGGCGCCTTCGCCGACGAGGCGGAAGAGGCCGATTTCACCGGTGTGGCGCGTGTGGGTGCCGCCGCAGAGTTCCATGCTCCAACCATCGAGCTTGTGCGGCTGGCCGCCGATCTGCACGACGCGGACGAGGTCGCCGTATTTTTCGCCGAAGAGGGCCATGATGCCGTTGTTGGCCTTGGCTTCGACGTAGGGCACTTCGCTCCACGAGACGGGATCATTGGCGACGATGCGCTCGTTCACGAGGCGCTCGATGTCGGCGAGCTGCTGCGGGGTGAGCGCGGCGCTGTTGAAGTCGAAGGTGAGCTTGTCCGGCGTGACGGAGGAGCCTTTCTGCGTGGCGTCCTTGCTGACGACCTCATGCAACGCCCAGTGCAAAATGTGCGTGACGGTGTGGTGACGCTCGATGGCGTGACGGCGCGGCGCATCGACGGCGAGCTTCACGGTCGCATCGACAGGCGGGGCTTCGTCGCCGCCGAGGAAGTGGAGCCAGGTATTGCCGACTTTGGTGGTGGCGGTGATGGGATAGGTGTTTGCACCGAGGATGAGCTGGCCGGCGTCGCCGATCTGGCCGCCCATTTCGGCGTAGCAGGTGGAGACATCGAGCACGACGGCGGTCTTGTCCTTCATCTCGACGACTTCGAGCACTTTCACGTCGGCTTCGAGGTTGTCGTAACCGATGAACTTGGTCGGCGCCTTCGTTTCGATCTCGGAGACGGAGACGACGTTTTTCTTCATCGCGGCACGGGCACGAGCGCGCTGCTCGTCCATGAGCTTTTCGCAGCCTGCGGTGTCCACCGTGAGGCCGCGTTCGCGGGCGAGAAGCTCGGTGAGGTCCAGCGGGAAGCCGTAGGTGTCGTAGAGAAGGAATGCATCCTCTCCGGTAATCTGCTCAACCTTTAACTTGCTGAGCGAAAGGGCGGATTGGGCGATGTAATCGAGATTTGTCAGCAACTTTGAATCTGAGTCGGTTGTTGCGCCTAACGATCCGCGAAGTCGCAATTGCTCCGCTATATCGGTAAGCAACTGGAATGCTCCAATCGCGACTGGTTCTTTGGCTCCTTTTTCGACGATTCCTTGGATGCTCTTAAACAGCTCGAAAAGTTTGTCACACTTAGTGGCTGTTTTAAGACAGTCTTCAGAAGATGGCATTTTGGCCAAGAGACATTCACGAATAGCTGGCAACTCCTCAGTCACTGCATTTGTAACCTTTGTGAAGGTAGATTCGAGTCGTGTAATCGAATCAAAAACGTCCATGCCGCGATCGAGAGTGCGGTTGAAGGCTTCTTCCTCGATCTTCAGCACGTTCTTGATCTGCTCCTTCTTCACGCGCAGCTCGGGGAAGACATCGCCCATCTGGGCGGCGAGGACATCGACGAGTTTGAAGAAGAAGGGCTCTTTGAAGTCGAGGGTGCGGCCGTATTTCACGGCGCGGCGCAGGATGCGGCGGAGGGTGTAGTTGCGGTCGCTGTTGCCGGGCTGGATGCCGTCGGCGATGGCGAAGCTGAGCGTGCGGATGTGGTCGGCGATGACGCGGAAGGCGACGTCGATCTTTTCCTGCTCGGTGACGGGCACGACGTGGCCCTGCTCGTTCGCCTTCGGCAGCGTGCTGGCGTAGGTTTTGCCGGACATCTTGGTCAGCTCGTCAAAGATGGGGCGGAAGACGTCGGTGTCGTAGTTGCTGACCTTCGCGTTCTCGAAGTCGGTGAAGTTTTTCGTGCCCTGGATGATGGAGCAGACGCGCTCGAAGCCCATGCCGGTATCGACGTGCTTCGCAGGGAGCGGCTCGAAGGTGCCCTCGGGCGTGGCGTTGTATTGGATGAAGACGTTGTTCCAAATCTCGATGCAGCTGGCGTCGCTGCCGTTGACGAGCTTGCGGCCTTCACGCTGGCGGTCCTCGTCGAGATTCGGGGCGCCGGGGGTTAGGTCGATGTGGATCTCCGTGCAGGGGCCGCAGGGGCCGGTGTCGCCCATCATCCAGAAGTTGTCCTTCTTGTTGCCGTTGACGATGTGGATGTCGGGATCGAGGCCGATGCTGCGGAATTTTTCCGCCCAGATGTCCCAGGCCTCCTGGTCGCGGTCAGCGGGGTCGCCCTTCGATTTGTCGGGCTGGTAAATGGTGGCATAGACGCGGGTGGGCGGGAATTTCCAGCGCTCGATGACGAGCTCCCAGGCCCAGGAGATGGCCTCTTTCTTGAAGTAGTCGCCAAAGGACCAGTTCCCCAGCATCTCGAAGAGGGTGTGGTGGTAGGTGTCGAGGCCGACGTCCTCGAGGTCGTTGTGCTTGCCGCCGGCGCGGATGCACTTCTGCGTGTCCGCGGCGCGGGTGGGCAGGCCTTTGTGGAGGACGCCGGGCCAGGTGTCCACATCCGCGCTGCGCTCGCCGAGGAAGATGGGCACGAACTGGTTCATGCCCGCGTTCGTGAAGATGCGCGCGCCGTCGCGGCTGGTGTAGCCGACGTTGTCGCTGGGCACGATGGTGTGCTGCTTCTCCTTGAAGAAGTCGAGGAAGGAGGCGCGGATTTCGGCGGCGGTGGGGATCTTGGACATGGGAAAGAGGGCGAGGATGGTAGCGGGAGAGAAGGAGTGGTAAAGTGCTCAGTTCTCAGTGCTCAGTCGGCATGGAGAATGCCGCCACGGCCAAAAAAACGTCGCTGGGAGGCGTATGATGATGCGTGATTCGCCCCCTTGTCACTTTTGCCCTTGTTTCCTCCGCCGTGGCGGAGCCCATCGACTTTTCCAAGCAGATCCGCCCGATCCTGAGCGAGAACTGCTTTTTCTGCCATGGTCCCGACGATAAAAAGCGTGAAGCGGACCTCCGTCTCGACGACGAGGCCGCCGCGAAGAAGAACAACGACGGCGTCATTGCCGTGGTGCCGGGGGATCCCGAGAAAAGCGCCCTCATCCAGCGCATCGTGAGCACGGACCCCGATGAGGTCATGCCGCCGCCGAAGCAGCACAAGACGATCTCGCCGGAGCAGGTCGCTCTATTAAAAGAGTGGATCAAGCAGGGCGCGAAGTGGGGGAAGCATTGGAGCTATGAGAAAGTGGTGAGGCCGGTCGTTCCGAGTGCTCAGTTGTCAGTGCTCAGTGCTCAGTCGGGGAAAGTGAACCCGGTGGATGCTTTTCTGGCGGCTCGTTTGAAGAAGGAGGGCCTGGACTTCGCGCCGCGTGCGGATGCGGCCTCACTAATCCGTCGTGTGGCTCTCGACCTCACCGGACTGCCGCCCACTCTCGAAGAACTCGACCGTTTCCTGCCCAAACTGAGCACTGAGCACTCAGCACTGAGCACTTATGACGAAATGGTCTCTCACTACCTCGCCAAGCCGAGCTACGGTGAGCACTGGGCCCGCCAATGGCTCGACCTCGCACGCTACGCGGACTCCTCCGGCTATCCGAGTGACCAGCCGCGGGAGATTTGGGCCTACCGCGACTGGGTGATCCGGGCGCTGAACGCGAACATGCCTTTCGATCAATTCACCATCGAGCAAAACGCCGGAGACCTGCTGCCAAACCCCACCGACGACCAGCTCATCGCGACGGCATTTCATCGGAATACGATGACGCAGAACGAAGGCGGCACGGATGACGAGGAATTCCGCAATGCGGCGATCATCGACCGCGTGAACACGACCTTCGCGGTGTGGATGGGCACCACGATGGCCTGTGCGCAGTGCCACACGCACAAATACGATCCCCTCACGATCAACGAGTACTTCCAGTTCTACGCCTTCCTCAATCAAAGCGCCGATAGCGACAAGAAGGACGAGGTGCCGCTGCATAGCTTCGACACGCCGGAGACGAAAAAGCAGCGCGAAGTGCTGAAAACCGAGATCGCGGCGCTGGAGTCGAAATTCACGAAACCGGATGCCAAATGGCTCACGGGCCTCGACGCGTGGGATCGCGGTTTTGCGCGGGATTTGGGCTGGCAGAGCCCGAAGCCGATCAAAGTGAGCGAAAGCAACGCGAAGATCGAAAACGATGGTCGCGTGATCCTCGCGAAGAACCAGGACACCGCGAGCTACACGGTCGAACTGCCGCTCACGGGTGATAAACTGAGCGCGTTGAGGCTCGAAACGGCTCCGCTGGCCGGTTTCGGCAATTTTGTGCTCACCAGCCTCAGGGCCGAAGTGGTGCCGCCGGATGCCAAAGCGGCTCCGTTGGCGCGATTTGTCCGCGTGGAGCTGCCCGGGCCGAAAAAGATGCTGCAACTCGCTGAGGTGCAGGTTTTCAGCGGCACGGAAAACATCGCGCCGAAGGGTGTGGCGACTCACAGCAGCCAGTATCAAGACGCGGCGGCGAAGCGTGCGAACGACGGCAACACGGATGGCGACTACAAGAAAGGCAGCGTGTCGCACACTGCCGGCACGGACAACGATCCGTGGTGGGAGGTCGATCTGAAGGCCGCGAAGCCGGTGGACCGCGTCGTGGTGTGGAACCGGCTCGATGGCGTGAGCAAGCGTCTCGATGGCTTCCGCGTGGTGCTGCTCGATGAGAAGCGTCAAATCTTGTGGAAGAGCGATCCCACGCCCGCGCCGGAGAAGGAAAAGGCTTTTCCGATCAGCGGACCGGTGGCCCTGAGCTTCACCACCGCGCTCGCGGATTATTCGCAGAGTGGTTTTGAGGCGACGAAGTTCCTGGAAGCCAAAAGCAAGGGCTGGGCCGTCGGTGGAGCGGCGGAAAAGCCGCACACGCTCACGCTTTTGACGAACTCACCCATCGTGGTGCCTGCGGGCGCAAAGCTGCGCGTGACTTTGGACCAGAAGAGCGAGTTCAAGCAGCACACGCTCGGCAACTTCCGCCTCAGCTTCACCGGCGATGCCCGTGTGCAGCAAGCGGCAAAGATTCCCGCGAATGTCATCGCCGCGCTGGCGCAGCCGAAACGCACACCGGAGCAGCAGAAGGCCGTCGTGGATTATTATGTGCGCAACATCGCGAAGGAATCTGCCGCCGAGCGCACGCGTCTCGCTGCGGCGACCAAAGAACTCGCCGCGATCAAGCCCGTGACGGTGCCGATCATGCGTGATCTCGATCCAAAGCAGCGTCGCGTGACGAAAGTGCAGCTTCGCGGCAATTGGCAGTCGCTCGGCGATGAGGTGAGCGAGGCCACACCGGCCGTGTTTCATCCGCTTCCGGCGAATGAGCCCAAAAACCGCCTCACGATGGCGAAGTGGCTTGTGAGCCGCGACAATCCGCTCACGGCCCGCGTGACGGTGAATCGCCTTTGGGAAAGCCTCTTCGGCACGGGTATCGTGCGCAGCAGCGAGGAATTTGGGAGCCAGGGTGATTTGCCGTTTCATCCCGAGCTACTCGACTGGCTCGCCGCAGAGCTGATGGACAGCGGCTGGGACATCAAGCACCTGCTGAAGCTGATGGTGACGAGTGAGGCGTATCGGCAGAACTCCAAATCGACGCCTGAACTTAACGAACGTGATCCCGACAACCGACTCCTCGCACGCGGGCCGCGTTTCCGCCCGACCGGCGAGCAGGTGCGTGATCAAGCGCTCGCGGTGAGCGGGCTGCTTTCGGAAAAGATGTATGGCGTGCCAGTGCGGCCGATGACGCCGAACCTCGGCCTCAGCACTGCCTTTGGCCGCAGCAACGACTGGGAAGTCAGCAAGGGCGAGGACGGGCATCGTCGCAGTCTTTACACCGAAGTGCGCCGAAACTCGCCGTATGCGAGCTTTACGACGTTCGATGCCGGCAATCGTGAGGTCTGCATGATCCGCCGCAGCCGCACCAACACGCCGCTGCAGGCCTTCGTGACGCTGAATGACCCCGTCTTCCTCGAAACGCATCAGGCGATGGCGCGGCGGATTGTTTTGAAGGACGGAAAAGACAAAAAGGACTTCAAGGAGAGGCTCTCGCTGATGTTCCGCCTGTGTCTGGCGCGTGAGCCGACGGCGACGGAATTGACAGCGTTGACCCAATTGCACGCCGAGAGCCTTACGATTTATCGCGCCGATGCTGCTGCGGCCACGAAGATGGCCACCGAGCCGCTCGGGCCTGTCGAAGCCGGTGCTGATGTCGTCGAACTCGCCGCCTGGACCGCCGTGGCGAATGTGGTCATGAATTTGGATGAGTTTTTGATGCGCCGTTAACCTTCACCGATTGCTTTTATGATGAACCCCATCACCCACGACAAGCTTCAGCTCACGACGCGCCGCACGTTTCTTGGCAATGCGGGGCAGTTCAGCCTTGGCGCAATCGCTTTGCATGCGATGCAGCAGGAAGGCTCCGCGATGCCGCAGGCGGCAAATCCGATGCTGCCGCGCAAGTCGCATCATCAGGCGAAGGCGAAGCGCGTGATCTACCTGCACATGTCGGGAGCGCCGCCGCATCTCGATCTCTTTGATTACAAACCGGAGCTGGTGAAGCGCAGCGGGCAGGATTGCCCGGACTCGATTCTCAAAGGGCGTCGCTTTGCCTTCACCACCGGTGTGCCGAAGCTGATGGGCACGCCGCGCACGTTTGAGCGTTACGGCAAGGCAGGCATGTGGATGAGTGATGCTTGCCCGAACTTTCACAAGATCGCGGACGAGATCTGCATGATCCGCTCGATGAACACGGACCAGTTCAATCATGCGCCGGCGGAGCTGCTGCTTTTCACCGGGCATGCGCGGCAGGGACGGCCGTCGATGGGCTCGTGGGCGACGTATGGGCTCGGCACGGACAATCAGGACCTGCCGGGTTTTGTGACGCTGATCTCCAGCGGCACGCAGCCGAGCGGCGGGCAGGGTTTGTGGGGCAGCGGCTTCATCCCGAGCGTGTATCAGGGCGTGCAATGCCGCAGCAAGGGCGATCCGGTGCTGTTTGTGAGCGATCCGGCGGGCATGAATCGCGAGATGCGCCGCAAGACGCTCGATGTGCTGAATGAACTCAACCAACAGCAAGTGGCGGAGCTCGGGCATCCCGAAACCGTGACGCGCATCGCGCAGTATGAGCTGGCGTATCGCATGCAGGCGAGTGTGCCGGAGGTGATGGACATCTCGAAGGAAAACGCGGCTACGCTGGAGGCCTATGGCGCGAAACCGGGCGAGGCGAGCTTTGCGAACAACTGCCTGCTCGCGCGACGGCTCGTGGAGCAAGGCGTGCGCTTCGTGCAGCTCTTTGACTGGGGCTGGGACTTCCACGGCACCGGGCCGGACAATGGCATCGAGGATGGTTTGACGAAGAAAGTGGCCGCCACGGACAAACCGGTCACCGCGTTGATCAAAGACCTCAAGCAACGCGGGCTGCTCGATGACACGCTGGTCATCTGGGGCGGTGAATTTGGCCGCACGCCCTTCCGCGAGGGTCGCACCGCCGCGAGCAAGGTGCTGGGTCGCGATCATTATCCCGATTGCTTCACGCTCTTCATGGCCGGCGGCGGCGCGAAGGCGGGATTCGACTACGGCAGCACCGACGAGCTCGGTTTCAGCATCGCGGAGAACAAGGTCCACGTGCACGATTTCCAGGCCACGGTGATGCACCTGCTCGGTTTCGATCACGAAAGGCTGACGTATCGCTTCCAAGGTCGCGACTACCGCCTCACGGACATCCACGGGCATGTGGTGAAGGATTTGCTGGCGTAGCAAAAACGGCGAGTATGCGACCCATGGGAAGCTTAGTCATGGCCATTGCGGCATTGCTACTCGTTTTTGCCGCATACGAGTTACTTGTGTCTCCGTTCGTGGCGCTTTTTCGTGCAAAAAAGGACCCCATCCCTCTGACAAAGCGTCAGATGGTGGTTCGAGATCGTCTGATTCTTGCGGGGATTGCGATAGCCGTGCTGAGTTTGGCTGCTTGGTGGTTGGGGCGAGCCTACTGGTGGTAGCGGGTGCCTGTGGTGAAGGATTTGCTGGCGTGAGCCTTGCCTGAGGGCGTGGAGCCTGCATGATGGCCACCGATGATTTTGTTCTTCCAGCAATGGCGTGGCGAGCTGCTGAAGCTGTTCGCCCGCCGCCGCAC
>JBKCXA010000090.1:0-5455 GCA_046316935.1 Prosthecobacter sp. | reverse complement strand
ACTGACCATCGCGGGACTGCTGGCGAAGGTTTGCTGCGTATTGACGGTCGTGACGGCATTGAAGCCGGGAACGCTGGCGAGCACGGTGCTGCTGAAATCGCCACCCGCAGCGATCCAGGTGTTGGTGCCGTCGTAAGTCGCCCAATCGGCTCCGGTGCCGACGCCGGTGGTCGCGGCTGATCCATTGCCAGTGCCTTCGACGAAGCTGCGGGTCAGTGATCTCAGTTCGAGTGCTTGCACGCTGCCGGTGGCGGCGAAGTCGGTCCAGACATCGAGTTGAGCGCCGCTGATGGTGTAAATCGTGGGCACGGTGCTCAGGCTAAAACTCAGCAGGGCGCGAAACGCGGAGTTGTTCTTGCCGACGAGCATTTGATCGCGTGCGCCGCTGTTCCAGGTCGTCGTATCGGCGCGGATGAAGGTGCCGTCGTGGCTGTAGCCGTTCACGCCTTGGCGTAAAGCGATGCCCGAAGGCGGCGCGACATCCACCGTGATGTCTTGCGTCACGCTGCCGAGTGCATTCGAGGCTGTGGCGCGGATCACATAGCGGCCGGTGGTGCTGAAGTTCACGCTCGTATCGCTGGCGTTCGCATCGGCAAAGGTCGCCGTGCCGGGACCGCTGACGAGCGACCATGTGAGCGTGGCATTGCCACCGACGCTCGCGGTGAGCCGCAGCGACGATGCAGCATCGGGCAAGGCGAGGGTCGTCGCGGTGGGTGAGGTGATGGAAAGCGTCGGATCATCAATCACAGGAAATCCCGGGATCGGCGTCCACACGAGATTCACCGCAGTGCTCGTTTGTTGCAGCGTGAAGCTGCCGTAAGTGGCCGCAGCATTGCCTGCGCTATCATTCGTCACGATTCCGAGCGCAAAACTGCCCGTGCGTGAGGTCATCGTCATCAGGGGGATCGTGCGAGCCGTGCGCCAGTAGCTGGCGAGGAAGTTAGCCGTGCTGCCGGGCCGATTGAGCACCACGTCCACCTTTGCACCCAAGGTGATGGTGAGAGCTCCGCAGCTCACCGGAGCGATGGAGGCACTGTTGTTCGCATTGAACTGCGCCTCCAGCTCGCTGTTGCCAAAGTGCTGCAAAGTGCCGCTGAAGGTCATGCCTTTCGCTTCGAGCACGCCGCTGATGCTTCCCGCTTTGTTGCACACGCCATTTCCGGTGAGACGACCTGCGAGTCCGGCACTCAGCGTGCCGCCGCTGGCGAGAGTGCCCGTGAGATTTAATGTGCCCGTCTCCACCGTGGCATTGCCGGTGAAGCTGTGCGCACCCGCCAGTGTGAGCATGCCAGCACCGCGTTTGCGCATACCACCGCCGCCGCTGACGGGCGCGGAAAAGGAAACGGCATCATCGCGACCAAAGCCGATCTCCGCACCGGTGCTGACCGTGACGCCTGGCGCGTCGAAACTGCCGCTGGTGCCGCTGCCGATGAAAAGCCTGCCACCCTGCACCAGCAGTGCTGCTTTGGTGCTGTTCGTGCCGGTGAGCACCCACACGCCGCCATTGGCCTTGTTCAGCGTGAGCGTCACAGGCGTGGTGACGCTGTCGTAGGTCACGCTCACGCCTGCATCGCTGATGTTGCCTGCAAAGGTGTTGTCGCTCGTGTTGGTGCCGCCGAGCGTGAAAAACGCATTCGCCGATGGAGCGCGTGAGGGATCGCTGGTCTTAGGTGTGATGACCACATCGCCTGTCCAGTTCACCGCACCCGTGCCCGAGGCCTCAATGACGCCGTCGGCTGTGTAGCCGGTGAATGTCACTGGCTTGCTAATGCTCGCCGCAGGTCCCGTGTAGATGAGGCGCGGGCGATACGTCTCGCTGTGTCGTGTGTTCGGACGAAACACCAGCGGCTCCGTCGGCGATGTGCCCAAGGCGCTGAAGGCCGTGATGCTCACGCCTCCGCGTGAGATCGCCGTTTTGCCGCTGTGCTGGCTGTTCGCTGGCAAAGCCAGGGTCGCATCGCCCGCCTTCGTCACATCATGAATGCCGGTGCCGAGCGGTTGACCGAGCACGATCTGGCCCAAAGTGGTCGCTCCAATGCCTGGCATCGCCGAGATGAACTCGACATCCTGCGAGCTGCTGCCGGTGATCGCACCATTCAATGTGAGCACGCCGCCTGCCTTTCGGCTCAGATTGGCCAGTTGCAGCGTCTGCAAGGCCACGATCGGCACGTTGAAGGTCTGATTCGTCTGCACCTCCGTGTTTAGGAGGATGCCGCCATGCGTTACGGTTGTGTCGCCCGCCTTTGGCTCGCCGAGTCGCAGGGCACCAGCACCGCTGAAAGTGTGCGCCGGAGTCGTGGCGCCATCAAAGCTGAGCGTTTGCAGGCTTTGATCGCTGCTCAACGACACGCTGCTGCTCGTGCTCGGCATGTTAAACACCGCCGCCATGCCACCACTCGGCACACCTTCCGCACCCCAGTTTGCCGCTTTCGACCAATCACCGTCCACCGCGCCATGCCAGCCGGGCTTTTGATAATAGCGTGCGTAGTCCCAAGTCGCCTCGCTCGCATCCAGCTCCACGTTTTTCGTCAACCAATCGACCACCTTCGTGCTGATGATCATCGCGGATGGCAGGATGCTCTCGACATCATTCATGCCGCTCGAGGGCGCGGTGTATCGTTTCACGCCGTTGATGTAAACGACCTGCGAGTTGTCCGTGCGCCACTCCAGGCCGATCACGACAAAGTTGGCCATGTTGCCGATGGTGCTGTTATTCGCCGTGTAGTCCCAGGTGCGGCCCGGCAGGTGGCCTGAGTCACGCGTGGGCAAGTAATGATCCCACACGCCAAAGCCGAAATTGTTCGATGAGCCGTCCGCGTCCTTGTTGAAGAACTCCGGCGCATCGATCTCGTAGCTGTGGAGGTTGTTGTCCATGGCCGATGGCCAAAACGCCGTGTCCACCCCGATGGCAGGCACCTGCGGGATGCGCAGACGCACCTCGTAGTAGCCAAACTTCTGGCTGCTGCGCGAAACGATGCCGCCTTCTTCCCAGTTCGCCTCGTTTTGGATCTCCGCATTCGTCGCCGAAGCCAGCGGCGTCGTGCCGATCCATGTCGGGTTCAGATGCAAATGCCCGCCACTGACCGAATACCATTTCCGGTCGAGAAATTGCGCCCACTTTGCCCCATCGAGGGCCGATCCATCGAAATCCTCCTCCACCGCCGCGATGGCATAATCCCGCGCCAGATCCGCATCCGGAGCCCACGGCCCGATGCGCGGCACCAACTGCACTCCATCGGCGATCACATTGCCATTCGCCCCATTGTTGCGGATCACCACCGACATCGTCGTGCCCGCCTCACACGGCACCGTGCCGATGCGATTCCACTGCCCGCCATTGATCTCCTGATTCACCGTCAGCGTCCGCGTTTCATCCGCCAAAACGAGGTCGATGGGCGTGTTCGTCGCCCGATTCGGATCCGCCGTCCAACGCACATACACATCATACATGCCACGAGCCTGAATCGTCGGCGTGAAGGTATAAGTTGCCGTCGGTGATGCTCCGCTGACCTGCGAGGCAAACAGCGACGCATTGCCAAACGACCCCGCCAGCCCCGAAACCGTCCAAGTGCCTGTGAAGCTCACTCCCGCGCTTGTATTGCCCGCCGTCGCATTATCCACGATGACGCTCGACGAAGCCCAAGCACTGCGCGGCGTTGATTCAGCTGCTCCCGTGAGGGCGGTGACGCTGTAGAGGTAGCGCGTGCCCGCCGTGGCTGTGGAGTCCGTGTGCGTGAGTGAGGAGGTATTGCTAACGAGAGTCGTTGGAGCACTGGAGAGCGAATCAGCCCGCTTCACGTTGTAACCCGTCGCTCCTGCGACCGCCGGCCACGAGAGCGTGACTTGATTATTCGAAGATGAAGCATCGACACTCAACTTGGCCACCTGAGCATGAAGTGATGCTGCGAGGAATATCAGGGCGGCAGCCCCCGGACTGCGGCAGCCTGCTGCCGCTCGTCGTAGCCAGCCCTGCTGGCGGGAAGGCCATCTGATGCCCATCGAAGATAAAAAGCACCGCCAGCGCGGGAGCGTCACAGCTTTGCTACGTCCTGGGACGCACACGGCAGCAGGGCTGCCTTGCACGAGCGGCAGCAGGCTGCCGCAGTCCGGGGCTTTGCCCAAGACATCGAACCAAGATAAAAAAGAGAGTTTCATCACGAAGCAGCAAAATCAGGCCCCAAGGCCTCTCCAGTCCGCCGGGCAGGCTCAAATTGGACAGGATTTCTGCGATGGGAAATCCTCATTCCGATCAGCAGGCAACGCATTGTCCTGGCCTGCCTTCTTAAAGTCTTCCCACATCGCACACAACAGCCGCCATGCTTCTTCGTCGGACTCCGAGCTGTCTTCGATTCGCGCTGTCCACGAAGGTCCGCCATCTCCCTCGGGAAGTTTAGCACATAAGAACGAACAGAACTCGCGAGGAATGAGGTAGTGACGGTGGCTCATACGGGATTCATCCCATCCCGACTCCACACTCATGCCCAAGTCGAATGCTGCGATCTCCCGAAGATAACCGTCACGCCTGCCAAAATACATAGCTGGCCGATCAATCATGTTTTGCAGAAGCGTTGGACTCATGAGCGAAGTGGAAGGGGAAAGACAACATTCACGCCCTACGCCGGGCTAGCGCTTCCGATAGGCGGATCCTCGACCGGCGCCTTCGATCACCAAGAATCCCTTCTCCACCAGCCCGGCGAGCCGTTTGCGGAGTGTGTTGCGGCTCTCGCCGGTGAGGGCCACGGCATCCGCCACGGTGATGCGCCCCATGGTGGCCACCCGATCCAAGAGGACACGTTCGGCGCTGGAGAGGTGCTTCAGAGCAGCCTCCTGAGCATCGATCTTGGTGCCCAGGGCGATGGTTTGCTTCTTCAGCGAGAGGAGAAAGAACTCCAACCACGGACGCCAGTCGGGCACGGGATCACTGAGGCTGCGTTGAGTGGCCCGGAGACCACGATAGTAGCCTTCCTTGTTCTGCTCGATCACGGCTTCCAGCGAGGCAAACGGCATGTAGGCGTAGCCTGCCCGGAGGAGCAGCAGCGTGGTCAGGATACGGGAGAGTCGGCCATTGCCATCCTGAAACGGGTGAATCTTCAGGAAAACAACGATGTAGATGCCGATGACCAGCAGAGGATGCAGATCACGCTGTAAATCGCGTTTCATGAGCCAAGCCGTCAGCGCCTGGATTTCTTGAGGGGTGTCAAACGGACTGCTGGTCTGGAAAACGATGCCGATCTCCTTGCCGCTGGCATCAAAGGCAGCGACATGGTTCGGCAGTGTCTTGTAGGCTCCGCGATGGCGCTCGTCCTTCGTGCTGTGCTGGAGCAAGATCGAGTGAAGCTGGAGCAGATGGTTCTCGGTCAGCGGCATGATCTCGGCAGCGTCATAGATCAGATTCATCGCTGCGGCATATCCGGCGACCTCTTGTTCATCGCGGCTCTCGAAGGACTGAATCTCC
>JBKCXA010000089.1:0-5165 GCA_046316935.1 Prosthecobacter sp. | reverse complement strand
GCCGAACATCGTCATGATCATCTCCGACGATCATTTGTGGAGCGATTACGGCTTCATGGGCCATCCCGTGGTGCAGACGCCGCATCTCGACCGCCTCGCCAGCGAGAGCCTCACCTTCAAACGCGGCTATGTGACGAGCAGCCTGTGCTGCCCCAGCCTCGCCACCATCATCACCGGCCAGTATCCGCACCAGCACCTCGTCACCAGCAACGACCCGCCCATCGTGCCGGGTTCTGCGAAAGGGAAGGGTAAGAAAAAGGGGCCGGAGGCCAATGCGGCCTTTGAGGCGGGTCGCGAAAAGATGAGCCAGTTCCTCGAAGCCGCTGGCACGCTGCCGGCTCAGCTCAAAGAGAAAGGCTACCTCAGCCTGCAAACCGGCAAGTGGTGGCAGAAGCATTACTCACGCGGCGGCTTCACCCACGGCATGACCGAGGGCGGACGCCATGGCGACAAGGGCCTCGACATCGGCCGCAAAACCATGCAGCCGATTTATGACTTCATCGGCGAGGCCAAGAAGCAGGCAAAACCCTTCCTCGTCTGGTATGCGCCCATGATGCCGCATGATCCGCACACGCCGCCGGAGCGCCTGCTGGCGAAATACAAAGACAAGGTCCCCAGCCTCCACATCGCCAAATACTACGCCATGGTCGATTGGTTCGATGAGACCTGCGGCGAGCTGGTGAAGCACATCGACGACCAGGGCCTCAAGGAGAACACCATCATCGTCTATGTGACCGACAACGGCTGGATCACCAATCCGCAAACCGGACGTTACGCCGATAAATCCAAGCAAAGCCAGTATGACGGCGGTCTGCGCACGCCGATCATGATCCACTGGCCCGGCAAGGTGAAGCCCCGCATGCACGAAAGCCTCGCCCAGAGCATCGACCTCGCCCCCACGCTGCTGAAGGCCGCCGGGCTCAGCCCCACGGCGAAGATGCCCGGCATCAATCTCCTCGACGACCAAGCCGTCACCGCCCGCACCACGATCTTTGGCGAGTGCTTCACGCACAATTACATCAACATGGAAAACCCCGCGCAGAGCAGCCTCAAATGGCGCTGGATCATCGACGGCCATGACAAGCTCATCCTCCCCCACGCCGCCAACCAGCCCGCCGATGTCGTCGAACTCTACGACCTCCAAAACGATCCCACCGAGGAGAAAAACCTTGCTGGAGCGAATGCCGAGAAGGTGAAAGCGCTCACCGCGAAGGTGGATGCGTGGTGGAAGCCGTGAGGATGGCCGAGTGCTTAGTGCTCAGTGCTCAGTGCTTAGTGCTTAGTTTTGGGGTTTCTAGCCCGCATTTGTCACGCTGGCGGTGCTGTAGTCCGCCTCTGCGAGGCGGAAAGCCAGGTCACAGACCTGGCCTACAGGCTGAGCACTTCAACTCCGCTTATCCGATCATCTCCCGAAACTCCGCCTCGCTCACCACCTTCACGCCGAGCTTCGCGGCCTTGTCGAGCTTGCTACCAGCATCGGCTCCGGCAAGGAGGTAGGTCGTTTTGCCGCTCACGCTGCCACTGACCTTGCCGCCATGGCTGCGGATGGTGTCGGCGATGGTTTCGCGTTCCTGACTGAGGGTGCCGGTGATGACCCAGGTGGTACCGGCGAGCTTGTCGCTGGCGGCTTCGACGGCTTTTTGGACGAAGTTGAGGCCTGAAGCACGCAGACGGTCGAGAAGCTGGATGTTCAGTTCATCGCGGAACCAGGCGTGAATGCTCACGGCCACGATTTCGCCGATGTCGGGGCACTGCATGAGTTCTTCCACGCTGGCCTTCGCGACGGCGACGATGCCGCCGAAGTGCTCCAAGAGCTTGCGAGCACCGCCTGCACCCACATGCAGGATGCCGAGACCGAAGACGAGACGCCATGGGTCCTGCTGCTTGCTCGTTTCGATGGCCTTCAGGTAGTTGTCGATGCTCTTGGTGCCGACTCGCTCCAGCCGGGCGAGCAGCAATTCATTCAGCGCATACAGATCCGCCACATCGCCGACGAGGCGCAGATCGACCAACTGGGCCACGACGCTCTCGCCGAGGCCGCTGATGTCCATCGCACTGCGGCTCACGAAGTGTTCGATGCGGCGCTTCACCACTTCGGGGCACTTCGGATTCGGGCAGCGGATGACGACCTGCTCCTCATCGCGATGCACGCCGGTGCCGCACACCGGGCAGTGCGTGGGCGGCACGATGGGCTGCTCGCTGCCATCGCGTTTCTCGGTTTTCACGCTGACGACCGCCGGGATGATCTCGCCAGCTTTTTCGATGATGACACGGTCGCCCACGCGGATGTCCTTGCGCTCGATCTCCTCAAAGTTGTGCAGCGTGGCATTGCTCACCGTGCTGCCGCTGACGAACACCGGCTCCAGGCGTGCCACCGGCGTCAAAGCGCCCGTGCGGCCCACCTGAATGTCCACCGCGAGGATTTTGGTCTCCGCCTGCTCCGGTTGGTATTTGTAGGCGATGGCCCAGCGCGGCGCTTTGCTCGTCACGCCGAGTTCGCGTTGATCGGTGAAGGCATTCACCTTGATCACCGCGCCGTCGGTTTCATACGGCAGAGCTTTGCGCTGCTCATCGAGCTCGCGGATGGCCTTCAACAAACCTTCGGCGCTGTCGGCATGCCAGAGTAGATTCGACTTAGGCAAGCCAGCGGCTTCGAGGAGCTTTCGAACGTCGTTTTGCGATTCGATGGGCAGGCCGCTGGCATCGGCGAGACCGTAGAAAACGATGTCGAGTGGGCGCTTCGCCACGATTTTCGGATCGAGCAGCTTCAAGGTGCCCGCAGTGGAGTTGCGAGGGTTCGCAAAGAGCGATTCACCGGCCTCCTCACGCTCCTGATTGAGCTTCGCAAAGCCCGCCTTCGGCATGAAGACCTCGCCACGCACCTCGAAGGTCTGCGGGCCGTCCTTCGGAAGCCGCAGCGGCAGCGTCTTGATCGTCTTGAGGTTGTTCGTGACATCATCACCGGTGGTGCCATCGCCACGAGTGACACCATGTTTGAGCATGCCATCCTCGTAACGCACGCTGATGGCGACGCCGTCCACCTTCGGCTCGATGACGCACTCCACCTGCTCGCGACCGAGACCTTTCTGCACGCGGGCAAAGAAGGCTGTGAGCTCCTCCTCGGAGTAGGTGTTGTCGAGGCTCATCATCCGCACCGAGTGCGTGATCTGCGTGAAGCCCTCCAGCGCCGCTCCACCCACGCGCTGCGTCGGCGAATCCGGCGTGAGCAGATCGGGAAATTGCGCCTCGATCTCCTGAAGTTCACGCAGCAGCCCGTCGAACTCCTTATCCGAGATCACCGGCCTGGCCTCGACGTAGTAGAGGCGGTTGTGGCGGTGCAGTTCAGCACTGAGAAAGGCGACGCGGCTGGCGGCTTCGGCGTGGGTCATGGGGAGGGCGTCAAGAGGTCAAGAGATGGTCAGGATGGTCAAGGAGGTTGTGACCATCCTCAAAGCGCATCGATGAACTCTTCCATGGAGACTCCAGCTTGTTCGACTAGGCCTCGAAGGGTGCCTGGCTTGATCGGTCGATGCATCGGAACGACGACGGTCTTCGCGTCACGGCGAAGAATGTGATGAGAACCTGTCTGTCGCAGGCTGGTAAAACCCAGACGGTGGAGGGCTTTAACGGCCTCCGAGCCATGCACATCACGCGGCGTCCTCATGTCATGCCATTTGCAGAACTGGATCCTTGGCGAAATGCACTTTAACCTGACGGGGAGCTTCGTCAGGCTCGAAGAAGCCGCTCACGGCATCCGCGATCATGGTTTGAAGATCGCCGAGGTTATCTCCTTGTGTGGTGATGCCACCACGACCAAGCGGATCGTCCCAGCGGGCCACATAGCCGCCTGTTTCGCCGCAAGGCTCGACGATGAAGGTAATTGCTGCGTTCATGTCTCGAAACTAGGCCCGGACGAGGTTGTGGCAAGGGCTGAGTCGGGTGAAAAACCTGCCCCAAACGCACGCAGTTCCACCATCCTTCGCAGATAAACGATCATTCATTTTCGGCGAGGCCGAGGGTTTAGGCGCGGAGGGCTTCCCACAGCAATGGACACCGTCCTCCCCGGCGATCCGGATTTTGAAACCACCAACAACCGACCCCTATGAAAACACATCGCCTCATCTCATCCCTGCTGCTGCTCGCCGTGGGCGGCAGCTTTGCTCAGCCAGCGCCCATTCCGCGACCTCAGCCGCCGAAGCCGGGGGCGCACAAGCCGGGCTCGAACACCGGCGGCTCTGCCACCGATTTTGACCTGCCCGCCGAGTTTCGCAGCGTCGATGGCTCCGCGAACAACACCGCCAATGCCGCCTGGGGCACGCCCGGCCAGGCCTTCATCCGTCTCGCTCCCTCGGAATATGCCGATGGCACAGGCTCGCCCGCTGGTGCCACGCGACCGAGTCCGCGGGCGATCAGCAACGCGGTCATCGCGCAGCCTTTCCTCCGACCAAATGCCCGCGGTGCCAGCGACATGCTGTGGCAGTGGGGCCAGTTCATCGATCACGACCTCGATGAAACGATGACAGCCACGCCGGCCGAGGCTTTTCCCATCCTCGTGCCGAAAGGCGATCCTTCGTTTGATCCCATGAGCACCGGCACGGTGACGATCCCGCTCTCGCGCTCGATTTACACGATGGCGAGCGGCAAACGCGAGCAAACCAATGCCATCACGGCCTACATTGATGCCTCGATGGTCTATGGCTCCGATGCCGCGCGTGCCACGGGCCTGCGTGCACTCGATGGAACAGGCCGCCTGAAGGTGGGTGAGGGGGATTTGCTGCCCTTCAACACCGCCGGGCTGCCGAACGCACCTCCCGGCCCCGTCTTCTACCTCGCGGGCGATGTGCGTGTGAACGAGCAGATCGGCCTCATGGCCATCCACACGCTGTTTGTGCGCGAGCACAACTACTGGGCCGCCGAGTATCAAAAGGCGAATCCGGGCGTGGATGACGAGGAGACCTATCAATTCGCCCGCATGATCGTGTCCGCTGAAATTCAGGCAATCACCTTCCGTGAGTTCCTGCCGGTGCTCATCGGCCAGGCGAGGCCCGCGTATCGCGGCTACGACGCGAAGGTGAATGCCACGGTCTCGAATGAATTCGCCACCGCGGCCTATCGCCTCGGTCACACGCTGCTCTCGCCGCAGATTTTGCTGCGCAATGCCGATG